>NZ_JBAPTY010000437.1:0-8154 GCF_049282395.1 Halobacillus sp.
GCCCTTCTTCCTGTCATGGTTGGACTTAAGACCTCGAGAGGCTAGGCACCAAAACTAGCCTGGAGCTGGCGGAGATAAAGGAAACACGAAGAGCGTAGCGATTCGATGTTGACTTATCGTACAGAAGTGAGGGAAGTCTCACTAGACGCTAGGTGCTGGAGCTGGATAGCTCTCCTTATCGTTTAAATTCTGATTTTCGAGTAAGACTAAAATAAGTGTAAGAATGGGATGAACATGATCGGTGAGATCCCGCAGGGCTGTTAAGCCCGAGGAAGCTCAGCACAGAAGAAGTTCGACTAAGACCGGCCACGTCGTGTGGCAACGTCGAACGACCCTGCGTCGTGCAGGCCGGAAAGCGAAATCGTCCCCCGGAGGACCTTTCGCTCAACAAATACCTCGAAACTGAGTCTTAAACAAACGGGAGCTTATTTGTAAAATAAACACAAGCACGTTCATTTGCATGTTCTCCCCTTTTTCGTGTTACAAAATTAATTATTTATTAACATATGGATTAATGATAAAACACTCGGTTATCATTTCAATGACATATCCATTACAACAGAAGATTTGTCCTTATTGTTTGTTACACTTGCCCTGCAGCAGATTAGAAAGGGGTGCAGACAATCCATGACGAACAGTAGAATTACTTCATTAATACTTATCATTTTATTAGCAGGCTGCATTCCTAAATCTGACAATGTGGAAGTTTTACAAGCCCACTCTGAATCTTACGCTGTTTATCTATATACGGAATTAGATAATGACCAACCAGCAGAAGCCGATAACTATTTAAAAGCTCTTCTTGATTGGAAAATGAAACACGATCACAAATCACTTTCATTTGAGCAATCAGAGGCTAATACAGGACAAATTGATGTCGATGAGGACCAACTCCCCGCTCTCGTTGTTAAAAAAGATGGGAAGGTCATCGAATTGATTTCTGGAGATTCTGGATCTGAGCATATTATGAATAGATTAGAAAGTTCCATATCTTTAACTAGTAAAAACTCCTGAACGAATTCCGCTCAGGAGTTTTTCAATTGGTTGTATAAGATTGAGGACCCTATCGCTACATGGAAGAATTTCCTCTCTTCGCCTTCACCTTTATAGTTTTCCGCACATTAAGAATATTTCTATAGTGTAATGAAATACTACGGATTATGGATACCCTCTTACTGACAAAAAAACTCCTGAACCAGAATTGGTTCAGGAGTTTTTTTAACATTATTTAGTGATGTGAATCGGGCTGCCCATCGCTACTTCAGCTGCTTCCATTGTAATCTCACCTAGAGTTGGGTGAGCATGGATAGTTAAGGCAAGATCTTCAGCGGTCATGCCTGCTTCAATGGCAAGTCCTAATTCAGAAATCATGTCACTTGCATTTGGTCCGGCAATTTGAGCACCAATTACTAAATTGTCGTCTTTACGAGTAATCAGTTTCAAGAAGCCATCACTATCATTAAGAGAAAGCGCACGTCCATTAGCTCCGAATGGGAACTTAGATGCTTTTACATCATAACCAGCTTCCTTAGCTTCATCTTCTGTATAGCCGACAGAAGCAAGTTCTGGATCGGAGAATACAACTGCAGGGATGCCTAGATAATCAATTTCTGATTTCTCACCGGCAATAACTTCTGCTGCGATTTTACCTTCATAAGAAGCTTTGTGAGCAAGCGGAGGTCCATCAACGATGTCACCAATCGCATAAATGTTATCAAAGTTTGTGCGGCACTTCTTGTCGATTTGAATAACACCTTTGTCGCTCATTTCAACGCCAAGTTCCTCAAGACCAATTTCGTCTGTATTCGGACGGCGTCCTACGGTTACAAGTACGTAATCAGCTTCGATGGTTTTTTCTTCACCTTTCACTTCATAGGTTACTTTTACGCCATCTTCAGTTTCTTCTACCCCTTGTGCCATAGCATTCGTAACAATATCTACGCCTTTTTTCTTCAAGCGTTTCTTAACGAGAGAAGACATTTGCTTCTCAAAGCCGCCAAGGATGTCTTTCATGCCTTCAAGGATCGTTACTTCCGTATCGAAGTTTGCATAAGCTGTACCTAGTTCTGTACCAATGTAACCGCCGCCGATAACGACCATTTTCTTCGGTACTTCATTAAGAGCTAGTGCTCCAGTTGAGTCAATGACACGCTTGGAGAACTTGAAGTTAGGAAGTTCAATCGGACGGGAGCCAGTCGCGATAATACAGTTATTAAACGTGTATGTCTGGGAATTCTTCTCATCCATAATACGAACAGTATTTTTATCTACGAAGTAGACTTCGCCTTTTACGATATCAACTTTGTTGTTTTTAAGAAGCCCTTCAACGCCGCCAGTTAACTTTTGAACGACTCCGCTTTTCCATTCTTGTACTTTGGAAAAGTCTACCGTCGTGTTTTCAGACTGAATGCCCATGTCTTCGGCACCTTTAGCATGTTCATAACGGTGACCAGCCTGGATAAGCGCTTTGGAAGGAACACAGCCTACGTTCAAGCAGACTCCTCCAAGGTTACCTTTGTCTACGATTGTAACGTTTTGTCCAGTTTGAGCGGCACGGATGGCAGCTACATAGCCGCCAGGTCCCGCTCCTATAACTAACGTATCTAGTTCAATTGGGAAATCTCCTACTACCATACTTTACGCCTCCATCATAATTAGTTGTGGATCGTTCAGTAAACGCTTGATGTTATTCATTGCATGCTGAGCTGTTGCACCATCGATGATACGGTGGTCAAAGCTTAGGGAAATTGCAAGAACAGGGGCTACTACTACTTCGCCATCACGAACCATTGGTTTTTCAGCAATACGTCCAATTCCTAGAATAGCAACTTCTGGATGGTTGATTACTGGAGTAAACCATTGACCGCCGGCAGAACCGATATTTGTAATCGTTGTAGATGCGCCTTTCATTTCTTCCGATGTCAGTTTACCATCGCGAGCTTTAACTGCCAATTCATTGACTTCACTTGAGATGGAGAAGATCGACTTACGGTCTGAATCTTTCACCACTGGTACAAGCAAGCCTTTGTCGGTGTCTGCTGCAATACCAATATTATAATAGTGTTTTTGAATAATTTCATCTTTATCGTCATCTAGTGACGTATTTAATACTGGATATTTCTTAAGCGTTGATACAAGCGCTTTTACTACATAAGGCAAGTAAGTAAGCTTAATATCCTGTTCAGCAGCTACTGCTTTGAATTTCTTACGGTGAGCAACAAGTTCAGTTACGTCTACTTCATCCATAAGGGTTACGTGAGGAGCTGTCTGCTTAGAATTCACCATAGCTTTAGCAATGGCTTTACGCATACCGCTCATTTTCTCGCGAGTTTCAGGATACGCTTCTCCAGCTGCTGGTGCTGTCTGAGCCGCAGCTGCTGTTTCTTGCTCTTCTGTTTCTTCGGTTGTCGCTGTATCTTGAGCTTCTGTTTGATCACCGCTCATGAAGCTTTCGACATCCTCTTTTAAGATACGGCCGTTTTTACCAGAGCCTTGTACTTTGCGGATATCTACATCGTTGTCGCGTGCAAATTTACGAACGGATGGCATAGCTACCACACGTTTGTCGTCATCTACTTCGCTGTCATCTTGAGCTGCTGGCTGTTCAGAAGCAGATTTTTCTTCTTTTTGCTCTGATTGTTTTTCTTCTTTTGGCTCTTCTTTAGTTTCCTCTGCGGAATCATCAGAAGATCCTTCATCAGAACCTGTGTCTTCGGATCCATCATCGATTGTGATAATGACCGTTCCTACTGTAGTTGTTTCGCCTTCTTCGACATGGATTTCTTTTACTGTACCATCGACTTGAGACGGAATTTCAACAACTGCTTTGTCGTTTTGCACTTCGCAAATGACGTCGTCTTCTTTAATTTCATCACCTGGTTTTACAAACCATTTGGCAATTTCACCTTCGTGGATACCTTCACCGATATCAGGCAGTTTAAATTCAAATGCCACGCTTACTACCTCCCATATTTAAAATGATTAAAAGTTCATTACTTGGTTAACTTTTTCAACTACAGAATTGTAGTTCGGAAGCCAAACTTCCTCTGCTTGAGTGAATGCATAAACAGTATCAGGTGCATGAACACGCAATACCGGAGCCTCAAGATGCAGAATAGCTTTTTCTTGAATTTCAGCAGCTACGCTTGCTGCAATACCTGCCTGCTTTTGCGCTTCCTGTACAACAACTGCACGGTTTGTTTTCTTAACAGATTCAAGAATGGTTTCATAGTCAACTGGGCTGACTGTGCGAAGATCAATAACTTCAGCACTCACACCATTTTCTTCTAGCTCTTCAGCTGCTTTCAGGCAGGAGTGAACCATCGCACCATACGCTACAAGGGTTACGTCTGTACCTTCGCGTTTAATATCTGCTTTATCAAGTTCGATTGTATATTCTTCTTCCGGAACTTCGCCGCGGAAAGAACGGTATAGTTTCATATGCTCAAGGAAAACGACAGGGTCGTTATCGCGGATTGAAGAAATTAATAGTCCTTTTGCATCGTAAGGGGTAGAAGGAATAACGACACGCACACCAGGCTGCTGAGCAATTAGCCCTTCAAGACTGTCTGCGTGAAGTTCAGGTGTATGAACACCGCCGCCAAAAGGAGAACGAATCGTAATCGGCATGGAGCGTGTGTTACCTGTACGATAACGGTAACGAGCCATTTGACCATTAATCGCGTCCATTGTTTCATAAACGAAACCAAAGAACTGAATTTCAGGTACTGGGCGGAAGCCAGTCAAAGCAAGTCCGATGGACATACCGCCAATTCCAGACTCAGCTAGTGGTGTATCGAATACGCGATCTTCACCGAATTCGTCTTGAAGACCTTCTGTCGCACGGAATACTCCGCCGTTTTGACCAACGTCTTCACCGTAAATCAGCACGTTTTCATCATTTTTAAGCTCAGTCTGCATCGCGTTTGTGATAGCTTGGATCATTGTCATTTGTGCCATGGTCTACTTCGACTCCTTTTCCTTGTATTCTTCCATCTGTTCTTCTAGGTTAGGTGGAAGTTGTTCATGCATGTTGCTGATCAGATCAGTAACTTTTTGTTTCGGTGTATTATCTGCTTCTTTAACAGCAGCTTTGATTTCTTCTTTTGTTTTTTCAATTAATTCATTTTCTTCTTCTTCAGACCACAAATCTTTACCTTCAAGATACTTACGGAAACGGACGATTGGGTCTTTCTTCTCCCATTCGCTGTCTTCGTCATCTGTACGGTAGCGTGTTGGGTCGTCACCAGCCATTGTATGTGGACCATAACGGTAAGTAAGTGTCTCAATCAATGTTGGACCTTCACCGTCAACCGCACGTTTACGAGCTTCTTTTGTAGCTGCATAAACGGCAAGTACGTCCATTCCATCTACTTGAATTCCTTCAATACCAGCTGCAACTGCTTTTTGTGCAATGGTTTGAGCAGCAGATTGCTTTTCAACTGGTACAGAGATCGCAAAGCGGTTATTTTGCACAACGAAAATAGATTGTGCACCAAAGGCTCCGGCAAAGTTAATTCCTTCATAGAAGTCACCCTGGGATGCTCCGCCGTCACCGGTATAAGTAATAGCCACTGCATCTTGGCCGCGCTTTTTGAAGCCTAGTCCAACACCAGCTGCTTGTGTGATTTGAGCACCAATGATGATTTGAGGGCTGACTGCATTCACACCTTCTGGCATTTGGTTTCCTTTAAAGTGGCCACGGGAAAATAGGAAAGCCTGGTATAGAGGAAGACCGTGCCAAATTAGCTGAGGTACATCACGGTAGCCTGGAAGAATAAAGTCTGCTTTTTCCAGTGCGTATTGACTTCCAAGCTGAGAAGCTTCCTGTCCTGCTGTAGGAGCGTAGAAACCTAGACGTCCCTGACGGTTTAACGCGATGGAACGCTGATCCAATATACGCGTATAAACCATACGCTTCATAATTTCTTTTAAATCTTCATCTGACAAATCAGGCATTGCGTCTTCATTGACGATTTCGCCTTCTTCGTTCATGATTTGAAACATTTCGAACTGATTTTCAATGTTCTCAAGAGTACGTTTCAAAATCGTTCACCTCTTCCTTTCTTATTCTAAAATAGATGCTGTGAGTAGCTTTCCCAAATATAAAAAAAAACTGTACCGATTTGCTCTTTACGTATTACCCTGTACACAACTTCACTAATCATACGCAAAATCTCAGCTAAACTGTTACATTTTCCCTGGAATATTTAATGGTACAATGTAGATCCACTTAGTAGTTTAGCTCAATTCGCCATCATTCGTCAATTACAACCTTAGCTATAACCTATATATAGTTCTATGCCTTGCACACAGGCCGGGTAAAATGACGAAAAAAGATGGAAAAATCGCCTTTACTGTACCATTGAAAATTTAAGCCTGTATTAATTTTAAGTTTTTTCTCTGTATCATGCAAATAAAAAAACCGCCAGACGCTGACGGTTGATAAGTATGTATAGCTTGCTAAGTGATTTCGGCTGTTATTCGGACTTTTCAGTTTCTTCGTAAGATACATTGAGATCGAGTGCTTCGTAAAGTTCTTTCTTTTGATTATTATACTCGTCCGTATGTTGGTTGAATTCTTTATTTGCCTCAATGACCTGATTATAGCTTTTATTAATATTTTCAATCTTCTTCTGCATATCTTCTTCAGCTAACTCTTTGTTTTGAAGCATATCATATAATTCTTTATCATGTTCTAGTGCTTTGTTATAAGCATCATATAATTTCTGATAGGCTTTATAACGGCTGTCCATCGTTTCAACAAGTTCCTCGGCCTTTTCTTTCGCTTCTGCCTGTTCTTCATCTAACTCATCTATTAACGGTTTGATCTCATTGAACTCTTCTTTGGCGGCTTCAATACTTTCTTTTTCCGCTTCAAGTTTCTCCTGTCTTTCTTCTACAATTCCAGAGGCCTCTTTAGAAAGCGACTGAATTTTATCAAATTGATCCATATTCAAATCAATTATTTTTTTATAAAGCTCCTGTTCTTCATTCTCGAGCTTAACGAGAGGCTGCTGCTGTTCCCGGAAACCTTCCTCTTTCTCCACTGCCTCTTCCAGGTGATTGTACACCTCTTCCTGAGCAGATGGACCTGTACATGCAGTCATAAAAAAAACAACTGCTGCCAATGCCATGAACAAACGTAAACGCACGATCACTTTTTCCCCCTTTTATGCAGACTGCACCTAAAACATGATTGTAATCTTGTGATATGTACAATAGTATAATAAATGAAATTAAATTGGAAGTGACTTTTTTCAAATGTTTCCAATAATCTTGGAGCAAAGACTCAGGTCCGCTTCCCTATTTATATAAGATGGTATAATGTTCAAGTGGGAAAGGATGTTTAGTATGATAACTATGGAAGATATCGTTCGGGAAGGGCACCCGGCCCTACGGAAGGTGACAGAAGAAGTAGATCTTCCACCTTCTGAAGAAAACAAGGAAACCCTGGAATCCATGCTTCAGTATTTAAAGAATAGTCAGGACGAACAAGTGTGTGATCGATATGGTCTGCGTCCAGGTGTAGGATTAGCAGCGCCGCAGATTAATGTAAACAAACGTATGCTTGCCGTACATTTTATTGATCTAAAAGATAAACTTTACAGCTACGGACTATTTAATCCTCGTATTGTAAGTCATTCTGTGGAACGTACTTACCTTTCAACAGGAGAGGGTTGCTTATCTGTTGACCGTGAAGTACCTGGCTATGTGCCAAGGTATCGCCGGATCACAGTAAAAGCGACAGATCTTGAAGGCAGCGAGGTTAAACTTCGCCTGAAGGATTATGCCGCGATTGTTTTTCAACATGAAATTGATCATCTTCATGGCATTATGTTCTATGACCATATTGACCCTGAGGACCCATTCAAAGAGCCTGAAAATGCTATTCCCGCTGATCGATAAAACCAATAAAAGAAGCCTGCCGGAACCCCGGCAGGCTTCTTTTATTAACTTTAACAGAGATCATAACCCTAATGCGCCAATCGTTATTAGTGATTTTCATAAGAAGCTTATTCAACAACAGGGCCGGTTACTGTAAGACTCAGTTTCGAGATATCGGGTTACTGTGAAGGTCCTGCGGGGGATGATTCGCTTTCCGCGGGCATGTGCTGAGCCTCCTCGAGCTAACGCTCTCCGGGGTCTCACCGA
>NZ_JBAPTY010000438.1:0-14654 GCF_049282395.1 Halobacillus sp.
CGAGTTATTTCCCCACCAGCCCTCCTCCATTTAACGTAAAGGAACCAATTATCTCGAAATCAAGTCTTCAACAAACGGGAGCTTTTCTTAAGAAATCAAGACTCAGATTAAACAGAATATTTATATATGAATTCAATAAGTTGAGCTCCTGCATAGATTTTGAAATAATTGAGCTTATATATACTGATTGAGAATGGAGGGAGAAGTAAGTTATGCAGTTGCTGTTAATGTTACTTGTTTTTATTGGCGGTATTGGAGTTGCAGTTCAATCATCAGTAAATGGGGGACTCGGGCAGAAGATTGGCGTGTTTGAAGGAGCATTTACATCCTTTTTAGTAGGAACAGTTGTCTTATTTTTAGTTATGCTTTTTTTCGGGAAAGGGAATATCGTTAATGTGTTTCAAGTTCCGAAATGGCAGCTTCTAGGAGGGGTGCTGGGAGCCTTCTTTGTTTCGACCATGGTTTTAGCTGTACCCAGGATTGGAGTAGGCGTTGCCATTTTTACGCTAATATCAGCTCAGCTTATTGCAAGCTCACTCATCGATCACTTCGGCTGGCTGGGTATGAAGCAGATCCCGCTGGATGGTCAAAGAATAGCTGGTATGGCTCTCATGATTATTGCTATTTTGCTGTATACTAAAAATTAATGGTTTCATACATAAAGAAAGGCGCTTCTCTTATTAGAGGCGCCTTTTTTTAGTTATCGAGAAACAGTTCATCTGATTCATTGTACTTGTAAATTTCTTTTTAACATCAGGCCCTTGCCAGCATACGTTCCAGTGCTTTTTTAGCATCGGTCGCAATCTCAGGATCTACTTTAATTAGATTTTGAGGTTTCTCTTCGGCTAAGGATTCCAATGACCAGGCGAGGTGAGGGAGATCAATTCGATTCATTGTAAGGCAAGGACACATCCGCGGATTTAAGGAAATGATATGCTGCTCCGGATGTTCATGAATGATTCGATTTACTAAATTCATCTCCGTACCGATCGCCCATGCACTGCCAGGAGCTGCGTTTTCAATCTGGCTGATAATGTAGTTTGTTGATCCAGCATAATCGGATAAAGATACCACGTCTCGGCTGCACTCGGGGTGCACAATGATGTTCATATCAGGGTAGTCTTTCCGTACCTGCTTAACGTTTGAAACGGTAAAGTTTTCATGAACCGAACAGTGCCCTTTCCATAAAATCACTTTCACTTCTTCGACAGGTACTTCGTGAAGCAACTCTTCCCGTATAGGATCCCATACGGCCATTTGTTTGAGGGGGATGCCGAGGTCGTAGGCGGTATTCCGTCCTAGATGCTGATCCGGTAAAAACATAATACGCTCTTTCTGAGATAAGGCCCATTCGATCATGCCCGCTGCATTGGAGGAAGTGACTGTCGCTCCTCCATGTTTTCCTACAAATGCTTTAATAGCAGCTGTGGAATTGACATAAGTTAGGGGAAGTATGGTGTCGTTAAACTTAGCTTTTAGCTTCTTCCATGCTTTTTCCGTTTGCGTGAGGTTTGCCATATCGGCCATCGAACAGCCGGCTCTCATATCAGGGAGGTACACATGCTGGTCTTCCCTTGTTAAAATATCGGCGGTTTCCGCCATGAAATGTACGCCGCAAAAAACAATAGCTTCTGCTTCGTGCTGAGTTGCTGAGAGCTGAGCCAGTTTCAGAGAATCTCCCCGTACATCGGCAAACTGGATGACTTCATCTTTCTGATAGTGGTGACCGGGTAAAAAAAGGCGCGCACCCATTGTCTTTTTAACATTCCAAATGATGGTTTCTAATTCTTTCGTGCTCCTATTTTTATAACGCTCAGGTAAAGTGGGGCTGGAATGCTCCATCGTTTCAAATAGATTCATAGTTTGGCCTCCTTTGTATAATCGAAACATTGGCGCTAATATCGAGAGAAGTGGCTGAATGGGTAAGCGCTCCAAGAGAGATATAATCAACTCCCGATTCGCGGTAAGCAGCTAAATTATTCAGATGAATTCCTCCTGAAGCTTCTGTTGTAATGTTAGAAGGGACGAGCTGAATTAAGGTTCTGATTTCTTCTGGAGTCCGATTATCAAACATAATGCAATCGGCTCCCGCCAGGACTGCTGCCTTAACCTGAGCTTCATTTTCTGTTTCCACTTCAATTTTAACCATATGACCTAACTTGGCTCTGACCGTTTCGACGGCGTTTAAAATGGAACCGGCAAAAGCTATATGATTATCTTTTAACATGACGGCATCGTACAATCCAAATCTATGATTCACGCCCCCTCCCATCTGAACCGCGTATTTTTCAAACATTCTTAACCCGGGCGTGGTCTTTCTTGTGTCACAAATTTCCGTTTCTATATGATTAAGGGTTTCGACGGCTTGTGCTGTAAGCGTAGCAATTCCGCTCATTCGTTGAATTAAATTAAGGATCACCCGTTCACCTTTTAGTAAACTCACAATTGGCCCTTTGATAGCTGCAATTGATTCACCTGAATGAATGGCTGTGCCATCCTGAACATGAACTTCCACTTTAATGGACGAGTCAAGCAGCTGGTAACCCTCTCGGATAATTTCCGTGCCGCAAAAAATTCCGGACTGTTTGCTTATAAAGTGAAGCTCACCGTCTACATCTTGAGGGAAGAGGAAGTCACTGGTTACGTCTCGATCCCCTATATCTTCTATAAAAAAATCTTCCAGCATGCGCCTAACTTTTAATTTGTTCATTAAATGCCCTTCTTTCTAATGATCTTTGTTGGATAATCTGTTGTTTCTGCCAGTTTTCCCGTTCAATAGGAAAATCACTGCGATAATGACCTCCTCGGCTTTCCTCCCGCTCCATAGCTGAGGCAGTTATAAGCCAGGCTGTCTGCATCATAAAGAAGCGAGTAATTTGTTCGACAGTGAGCAAGTCAAGACTGGATTCGCGAAGCCTCTCAATTTGGAATGATTCCAGCCATTCCATTTGCTCGGTCAATTCTTGAGCTGAGCGGACAATTCCGACCCGATCCATCATGAAATGCTGGATTAATTTTTTCTCGGGCAATGCGGGGAAGAGGACCGTCGCGTTTTTCTTATTTTTGTGAACAGGTATATGATTCCCGGGATTGCAGTTAATGTGCTGGGCCAATCGTTTTCCAAAAATGAGGGCTTCAAGCAAAGAATTGCTGGCGAGTCGATTTGCACCGTGAACACCGGTACAGGCTGTTTCTCCGAGAGCATAAAGTCCTTCGACAGTGGTTTGTCCAACGGAATCTGTCCGGATACCTCCCATTGCGAAGTGGGCACCTGGGGCTACAGGGATTAGGCTTTTACTTAAATCAATACCTTCCTCTTTGCAAAGAGCGGTTACCGTAGGGAATTTCATCTGAAAATCTTTAATGGAACTGATATCTAAATAAATGCTCTGTCCCTTTCTTAAGTAATCATAAATGTTCTGGGCTACTATATGTCTTGGGGCTAAGTCTTTAAGAGGGTGAACGTTTTCCATAATCCTTTCACCGGTTTCATTAATTAATACAGCCCCTTCTCCTCTCACTGCCTCGGTAACTAGACCTTTCGTTTCTCCGTTTAAGTATAAAAGAGTCGGATGAAATTGTATGAACTCCATGTCTGCAAGCTCTGCCCCGGCTATATAAGCTAAAGCCATGCCATCTCCGGTAATCGTGTCGGTGTTAGAGGTGAATGAATAAATCTGACCACAGCCTCCAGTTGAAAGAACGACGCAGGGAGCAGTAAAGGTATGGGGACCGTTCTCTTGATCTTTGCTTTTAACTCCATAACATCGGCCAATATCATCTAGAAGCAGCTCGAAAACAAATTGATTTTCATAGATAGATATATTAGAAGGTAAGTGTGGAATAAGCCCCTCTACAATCCGCTTTCCGGTTTGGTCTCCACCTCCGTGGACGATCCGCCGTTGGTTGTGAGACCCCTCTTTTCCAAGAAGAAGAGCCCCATTTTCATCGGTATCAAACTGACACCCATCCTGAATGAGTTCCTCAACGAGAGCGGGAGCTTCTTGTACTAATTGCATTACAGCCTGTGGATGATTCAAGTGGCAGCCGGCTTCGAGTGTGTCTAAGTAGTGTAGATAAGGAGTATCACGATTCCCGATTGCTGCTGCAATACCTCCTTGAGCATAAGTAGAATTGCTGTGTTTCAAAAAAGACTTTGTGAGAACAATCACATTTAAATCCTTACTTAAGTGTCTGGCTAATTGTAAGGAGGCCAAGCCGCTTCCTACAATAATAACGTCTGCTTTTTTCATGAATTTCCTCCTGTTTATTTACAGGTGTATTGACACTTATATTTACACAGAATTAAACTTATGACAAGTGGTTTACGGAAAAAGGAGGATAAAAAGAATGTCTACCTATTTTGACTATGCAGCTACCTGTCCCATCGATGAAGAAGCACTCGAAGCTTATGTGAAAGCTTCGAGTGAATTCTATGGGAACACCCGCAGTCTGCACGACCCAGGAACAAAAGCAGAAGTACTGCTATCTCATTGCCGCAAAACACTTGCGAACCTTCTCGGAGTAAATAAAGAAGGAATTTATTTTACGAGTGGAGGTACAGAAAGTAATCTGCTTGCTATGGAAGGTCTAATGAAAGCAGGTAAAGGAAATCATCTGATTACTTCAGCTGCCGAACATTCTTCTGTAATAAATTCAGCAAAAAAATTGGAAGCAGATGGATATGAAATCAGCTGGGTTCCATTAACGATGGAAGGAACCATTGACGTACGCGAATTAGAAAATTTAATGCGCGAAGATACCGTACTTGTATGTATTCAGCACGTAAATAGTGATATTGGAACAATCCAGCCTATAAGAAGAATTCGAAAGGTTTGTGATGAGTGGGGCGCATTGTTACATAGCGACTGTGTCCAATCATTTGGCAAGGTGGATCTAAATTCAATTACGCCTTACCTGGACAGTTTCTCACTCTCAAGCCATAAGGTATACGGACCTAAAGGAGTGGGGGCTTTGTACATCAACCCATCTGTTTCGTTCCAGCCTTTGTTACCCAATGGAACTCATGAATCAGGCGTTCGAGCTGGTACTATAAATACGCCCGGGATCGCAGCTTTTACAACGGCTGCTGCAAAATCCATTCGAGAGCTACACAAGCGCCAGTCTAAAATTGAATCTTTAAAGCGTGAGTTCTTGACTGCTTTGAAAGATATAAGAAACCACATCACAGTAGTATGCGAGTCCGTGAATTCGGTCCCGATTATTGGGTTATGCATGCATGGTCTTGAAGGGCATTGGGTAATGCTCGAAGCCAATCGTCACGGTTATGCTTTTTCTACGGGAAGTGCCTGTCAAGTTAGGAGTGAAGGATCTCCTTCTATACTTGAGGCAGTAGGTATCAGTGGAGAGGAAGCAAAATCTTTCATTCGTCTGTCTTTTAGCCACGAACAGACAAGTGCAGATATACAGGGGCTAGTCGAGTGTCTTAAAGAAATAGTATCTAGCTATTCTGTTCTTTCTAGCTAAACAGAAAAATCCCCCTCTCTGGAAATAGAAGAAGGGGAGGGATATAGGCTAACCAGTTAATACGTCTTCGTTTGGATATTTGATCGGATCAGGTTTGTAACGGGCAAAAGCAAAAGCAAAAGTCAGCGGTCCTAACTTTCCAATGAGCATGATGCAAATCAGTGTTAATTTTCCGATTAGAGTTAAATGCCCTGTCAGTCCCATAGACAAACCAACAGTGCCAAAGGCAGATATCGTTTCGAACAGTATCATTAAAAAAGGGGCATCTTCGGAGAGATTCAGGACAAAAGTCCCCAAAAATACTACACCTACACTGCCAACTGTAAGAGCGAGAGCACGCATGATCAAATGGAAGTGGAAACTTCTGCGATACAGGTTCACATGTTCTTTTTGCCTGAAAAAAGTGATGGAAGCAAGGACTATGATGAGGGCGGTGGATAGTTTAATACCTCCAGCAGTTGAGGTGCTTCCCCCACCAATGAACATGAGCATCAGCATGTAAAATAGCGACGATTCTTCCATCTGACTGATATCGATTGAATTAAACCCTGCCGTTCGTGGTGTTACTGCCTGAAAATAAGCTGCCTGCAACTTACCGAGTGTAGAGAAGTCTGCAATGGTGTCAGGATTATTATATTCCAGAATAAAAATCATCAATAAACTAACCACATTTATAAATAAGGTACCGACCAGCATTATTTTAGTATGGAGGGATAAATGATAAAATTCTTTACTTCTCCACAAGTCAAAAACAACCGTAAAACCGATTCCTCCGATAATAAAAAGCAAAGTAATGACAATATTAACGAGCGGATCCACTGCATAAGCAGAAAGGCTGTCGGACCAGATAGAAAAACCGGCATTGTTGAAAGCTGAAATAGAATGAAAAATACTTGCGTAAATGCCTTTAGCCATCCCCATTTCCGGTACCCATCTTAAAGATAAAAAAACGACAGCCAATGCTTCAATGGTAATTGAAAAAATAAATAATTTACGAACCAGGCGGATAACCCCGCCCAGAGAAGTTTGATTTAAAGCCTGCTGAATTAACAGCCGCTCTTTAATTCCAATCTTTTTACCAAGTACCATGTAAATCAGTACCGCGAAGGTCATGATTCCCAAACCGCCAACCTGGATCAGAACTAAAATGATAATCTGCCCGAACAAGGTGAATGCTGTACCTGTATCTATTACGACTAACCCGGTAACTGTCATGGCTGAGGTTGCTGTAAACAAAGCATCCATGAAAGTTATTCCATTGGATGTAGCGGACGGCAGCTTAAGCAGAAATGTGCCCAGAGTAATAAACAGGGTAAAAACGCTGATCAGCGTTTGAGGAGGACTCATGTGTATCATACGGGTTTTCATGGATATCTCCTTATGTAAAAGAATGATTTTATTATAATCCAAGCTTATAAAAGGAGAATGGCCCATTAGAACTACTTTTAATTAACTTGCTTGTTATTTATAAAATCTTTATAATCATAAGTGATAATGATTTTCACTGTTAGCATCTACTATAGATATTGAAAGTTTGTTTATAGATTCGAGGGAGGATTTTTGCATGGCAAAGCTGATGACTGAAAAAGTCGGTATCGCTTATGGTGACTATAATGTAGTGGAAGACCTGGACTTGGATATTCCCGAAAATCAAATAACGACCATTATAGGTCCTAATGGGTGTGGCAAATCCACAATACTGAAAGCTTTAGCCAGGATCCACACTGTAAATTCAGGTAGCGTTTATTTAGATGGCAAAGCAATTAAAAAGGAATCCACTAAAAATATTGCCCAAAAAATGGGCGTGCTTCCTCAAACACCAAAAGCACCAAGCGGATTGACTGTTTCTGAATTAGTTTCTTACGGCAGGTTCCCTCATCAAAAAGCCTTTGGCAAGTTAAATGATCATGATAGAGAAATGATCCAGTGGGCTCTTTCCATTACTGGCATCGAGGAATTTGCAGATCGGCCAATTGATGCTCTTTCAGGTGGACAGCGCCAGCGTGTATGGATTGCGATGGCATTGGCTCAGGAGACAGAACTGCTCATTTTGGATGAACCTACGACTTACTTAGACTTAGCTCATCAACTGGAAGTTCTTAAGCTATTGGAACAATTGAATCGCGAAGAGGGGCGTACTATTGTAATGGTCATCCATGATTTAAACCACGCTGCACGCTTTGCCGACTATATTGTAGCTTTAAAGGAAGGGCGAATCATTAAGGAAGGAACACCAGAAGAAGTAATCCAGCCAAAAGTACTGGAAGATGTATTCCAAATCGATGCTGAAGTCGTCAAAGATCCAAGAACGAACCGGCCGGTCTGCCTTACCTATGATCTGCTGGGATCTGTTCCTAATGTTTGCCAACAAGCCATTTTATAAATCAACCCCGGGCGCCCGCCCGGGTTTTTTTTATAGCTCATAGTTTGTCCTTATATCTCATAGGATAATTCGGAAGGGAGAGGACAAGATGGGGCTATTCCATGAATTTCGCCAGTTTACAGTAAGAGGCAGCGCGGTGGACATGGGTGTAGGGATGGTATTGGGGGCAGCATTCAGCGGTTTTATTGATTCGCTAGTTAAGGACATCCTGCTTCCTCCCGTAGGGTTATTATATGCAAAAGTGAATTTTGAAGAAATGTTTTTTAATTTGAGCGGAGGGTTCTATTCAACTCTGTCTGCGGCAAAAGAAGCTGGTGCTGTAACCATCAATTATGGGCTGTTCCTTACAGCGACAGTACGTTTTATTATTATATTATTTGCAGTATTTCTTGTAGTCAGGCAGATTAATCGCTGGAAAAAACCTCATCAGCATCCGTTGCATGCCATGACGAAAAAAGAATGCCCCTATTGTTGCACGCCGATACCTTCTCAAGCAGTCATCTGTCCCAATTGTGGTTCTCAGCTGGAACAAAAATTCAATAATACAGAGCAGCAAAAAACTCGGTGGAATATTAAGTAGTCAGCTCCGGGGTGTAAAGATAAGCTCCCGATACTGACTGAATTTCGAAATAATTTGTCCCGTTCCGTAAATATGGAAGAGGGCTAATGGGGAATTAACTGGCTTTCCTGTGGGAAAAGGAATACCTTCGAATAGGGTGTTCCTTTTTAAATTCACATTATAATTAACTATTCCTCTTTAGTGATCAGCAGTTAATTATTTTTTTACATATATAGTAAATTCATTAGTGCAAATATTTACTTTTGGTTTGGATAACCTATAAGTATGAATCTAAATGAGGTGTATTTATGGAGAACAAAGTCAGCCGATGGTGCCTCATCAGTATGGCATCCATTCCACTAGTAATGACGCTTGGAAATTCAATGTTAATACCCGTTCTTCCGATTTTTGAAAAAAAGGTAGGGATATCTTCTTTTCAATCCAGTACGATCATTACCAGTTATTCGTTAGCTGCTATCTTTCTTATACCTGTCGCTGGTTATTTGTCAGATCGTTTTGGAAGGAAAATCGTGATATTACCCAGTCTGATTTTAGCTTTTATAGGTGGAGTTATAGCAGGGTTTGCCTCTTGGAAAATGAGTGATCCATTTCTATGGATTATTATCGGGCGAGTTCTCCAGGGCATGGGAGCAGCAGGAGCAACCCCGATTATTCTCCCTCTCGTAGGAGATTTGTACAAAGACGATGATGAAAAGACCAGTTCCTGTCTAGGATTAATTGAAACGTCCAATACATTTGGTAAAGTATTAAGTCCAATTCTTGGAGCAGCATTTGCTGCTTTCTTATGGTTTTTACCGTTTTTTTCTATATCCTTCTTTAGTCTAATATCCATTGTGCTAGTTTTCTTTTTCATTAAAGTTCCCAAAGGTGAAGAGGAAGAGCCTAAAAAATTAAAGGAATTTCTTAAAAACACGAAGAAGATTTTTAAACAGGAAGGGAAATGGCTGTATCCTGTATTCTTATTAGGGATCTACGCTATGCTTATCTTGTTTGGTGTCCTTTTCTTTTTATCAGATATATTGGAAAAAGTTCATGATATAGATGGCGTAAAAAAAGGTTTTGTTCTGGCTATCCCTTTATTTTTTCTTTGCATCGCTTCCTTTATAACAGGAAAGAAAATAAAAGGGGAGACAAAAACCATGAAAAGAGTCATTCTTCTTTCCTTAGCTGGGATTTCTGGGAGTGTGATTTTTGTAGGGTATGTGAATAAGCAGCTGGTTCTTCTTCTTATTGTCACGAGTATTCTAGGCATTGCGATAGGAGCTATGCTTCCAACACTAGATGCCCTTATCACTGAAGGAATTGAAAAGGAAGAAAGAGGGACCATCACCTCTTTTTATAGTTCGTCAAGATTTATAGGAGTGGCCGCTGGTCCGCCAGTGATGTCACTTGTCATGAAAGAGTTATTAAATATCAGTTATATTAGTGCGGGCATAATCGGGGTTTTATTAATGCTAATTGTTATGAAGTTCATTAAAGGAGAAAATAGTAATTCGGCTTCAAGCAATCCTGCGGTGACATCCACATAAAAAAGGCGGCCTTCTTAAGGGCCGCCTTCCGTATTAGCAGTATTGATTATAGGAAGATGTTAAGTTCTCTACAATCTCTTCTACTTCATAATCTTCAATTTCTTCCCGTGGGATGAAATGAAGGACCTGTCCATCTTTCAGTAAAGCCATAGATGGAGATGAAGGCTCATAGCCTTCTAAATATTCTCTCATTCGTGAGGTTGCTTCACGATCCTGGCCTGCAAATACGGTTACTAAATGATCAGGTTTAGAATCATTAGTAAGAGACTCTCTAGCAGCCGGACGAGCAAGACCTGCGGCGCAGCCACAAACGGAATTAATGACAACGAGTGAAGTCCCTTTTGTAGATGCAATGAATTCATCTACTTCTTCTGGAGTTGTTAATTCTGTGAAGCCTGCATTGGTTAATTCATCTCTCATTGGCTGGGAAATTTCTTTCATATATGCTTCATATGGATTCATAAATTATCCTCCTAGTTTGGTTTTTGTTTAGTGGCCTGGGTCATTTGGTGCCACACAGACCCTTTGGCGTCTTCGCCGCCTTCAATTCGTTCTATGGCCATATTAATTTGCATTTTCACTTCAAACTCAGGATCATCTGCTGCTTTCCTTAAAGCAGGAAGCGCGGACTCATCTCCCAGTTCATATAAGAACATCGCGGCACGCCAGCGAACAATTTTATTAGGATCAGCCAGTGAATCAATCATTCGCGGCATAGCTTCTTTAAACCCTAAATCTGAAATACAATCCCCCGCTGTCCGCCTCACTGTAACAGACTTATCATTCAATGCTTTATAAAGGAAGGGAAGAGTCTCCATTTCTTCTATCATTCCAAGGTAGGCAGCAGCTAACCTCCGAATGGAGGCTTTACTGTCGTCCAAAGCCTTATCTAAAATGGCATAGTCCTCGGTGGTAGGGTCCATACGATCGAGTGCTGCATAACGTACTTTCCAATCGTCATTATCCAATGTTTCAAGTGTAATTCTCGACTTCTTATCCGTCGTTTCTACATAGTCGGCTTCCTGATCAAACGCTTGTTTAACCAGTGAATCGAGTCGTTCTTGATCATAACTTGCCGAAATTTCTTCTTTAACTTGCTCCCCAATTTCTGAAGTGTCTCCAAAACGCGGGCTCTGTTCTACCCACTTTCGTTCCATGATCATATTCGGGGAAGCTGGAGATGCTTTCATTGCAGCCTCCATAAATCTTTCCGGAAGACCAACTCGCTTCTCTTCTTCACCTTCTTCAAGCTTAACTTGCATAGGAATACCACGGAACATTTGAATAAATACTTTAACTTCTCCAAAAGTATCATCGGGCTTGTCTGAAGATTCACGATTATTGAGTGGCTCATGTTCAGAAGAGGAGCCAAGGGTGTTTCTTACTTCTGGCAGAATTTGCTCCCAGGAGATCTTGCCGTTTCGCTCCAGGGCAATAAAGTCCGTCACATGGTAAAGGCCTTTTACCCCCTCAATCTCAAATAATCTTTTTATAAAATCCGGGGCGCTATCCAAGTCGTCCCCTTTCTTATAGTTATGAGTTTCACCATCAGGTAAGTGCTCATTCAGATTGATTTTCATTGAGTTTGGGCTGGGTGTTGGTTCAATTGATACAATCTTCATTTAGATTCTCCCTCCATACTCCGTTAATTTCTAGTTTATCAAAAATAAGAAACTCCATCCATTGTTAAGGAGGAAAGTGGAGTTGAGCGGAGGGGTGTTCAAGAGGATATGTCTATCCAAGGGGATAAGCTGTATAAATGTGAATGTTGCCAGAAGTAGAAAAAAGGGCCTGACTGCAGTATTCCACGAAATTTCCCGGGAAATATCCACGAAGTTCTGTAATAAATTATAAAAATGTGAAACAACTTGTCTGTTTCTTACGTAGTAGAAAAGTAAGAATAATAAAGGAGGGGTTTATTTGTCTCAATCTGTCATGCAGTTGAAAGATGTCAGTAAAACAATAAAAAACAAACAGATTATTAAAGGGCTGGATTTTGAAATATACAGCGGAGAAGTGTTCGGGTTTCTAGGTCCTAACGGAGCAGGTAAAACAACCACGATTCGAATGATGGTCGGGTTAATGGATATGACAAACGGAGACGTATTGATACAGGGACACAGTGTTAATAAGGATTTTAAGAAAGCTATTCGCCACATCGGAGGAATTGTAGAAAACCCGGAAATGTACCCTTTCATGAGTGGCCGGAAAAACTTATTGCACTATTCCCGTATGATTCCCGGAATTACAGAAGAACGAATACAGGAAGTCATTCGCCTGGTTGGACTGGAAAACAGAATCAAAGACAAAGTAGGTAAATATTCATTAGGAATGAGGCAGCGTCTCGGGATTGCGCAGGCACTTTTACATAACCCATCCATTCTTATTTTAGATGAACCTACTAATGGCCTGGATCCTGCAGGGATTCGAGAGGTAAGAGCGTATATTCGGCGTATGGCTGCTGAAGAAGGTGTCGCAGTGATTGTTTCAAGTCATATCCTCTCAGAGATGGAAATGATGTGCGACCGGATTGGAATTATCAAAAATGGAGAATTAATTTCCATACAGTCTGTGGAAGACGCTTTGCAACAAACAGATACCAAGGAGGTTTCGGTTGAAGCCTCTCCCATAGACCGTGCCCAGGAATTCGTAAAGAAAAAGGTGGACTCGCCTGTCAAACTGAATAGTAACACAGTGACCTTCAGCAGTACACGTGAAGAAATACCAAGAATTATAAGTGGGCTTGTTAAAGAAGGGATAGATATTTACAGTGTCCATGTTAATCGTTCGACATTAGAAGACAAATTCCTGGACTTGATAGGGGAGAATTCCATTGAATAACTTTATACAATTAGTACGAAATGAACAAATGAAACTTTACTCTCAAATCGCTACTTGGATTATGCTTATTATACTTGGGGTATTGGTTATTGGGTTCGGTGTGCTTATGAAAGTTGATAACACGATGATTAGTGGAGAGGGACCTACAGGGGAAAACTGGAAACAGGAGTTACAAGAACAGAATGCACAGTTGAAAGAGGAGCAGCAAGGGCCGCCGGGGCCGGGTGAAGAAAGGGAACAAATTCAGTATCCAGCTTACACAGATATTGAAATGAATGAATACCGCATTCAAAACGATATTAAACCTTCCGGATATGATGTTTGGGACTTTTTGCAAACCAACCGAAGTTTAATATCCATTATCAGCTTGTTTACCATTATCGTTGCTGCCGGCATGATAGCTAATGAATTTAAGTGGGGTACTATAAAACTCTTACTGATTAGACCTATTTCCCGAACCAAAATCTTGCTGTCCAAATATGTTTCTGTGCTTTTGTTTGCTTTGACTATGCTTCTTTGTTTATATGCTTTGTCTTTTATCGTGGGGGCCGCGCTTTTTGGTATTGACAGCATCTCACAGACTTACTTATTTCGACAGGCAGGAGAGATACAGGAAGCATCGATTTTTCAGCACACCGTTACTATGTATTTACTGAGTTCGGTCAATTTATTATTGATGGCAACTTTCGCTTTCATGATTTCCGCGGTCTTTAGAAATAGTTCATTGGCCATAGGTGTTGCTATCTTCTTAATGATGGCTGGTAACTCCATTGTGCTCTTTTTAATGGAAAGGGAATGGGCGAAATATATCTTATTTGCCAATACGGATTTAACAATGTATTTAGAAGGAAACCCCATGTTCAACGAGCAAACAGCAGGGTTTTCTGTTGCTGTGTTATTCGTGTACTATGTAATTTTTGTTATACTTGCCTGGGTCTTCTTTACGAAAAGAGATGTGGCGAGCAATTAAATAAATAAAGGGGAGATAAGAATGAAACGAACAGCTGAAATCGTGCTTACTGTGATTGGAATCATATTGTATGGTCTGCCTATTCTGTTGAGCGGTATTTTCTTAAGTAATAAAGATAACCCTCAGTTCAGGCAGGAACTGGAGAACGTTATGAATTCCTCTCAGGAAATGCAGGGCAGTGGAACGATTAATGTAAATCAGATGCTTGATGCTATGGGAACCTTTACGATGGTCATCATGGTGGCCGCGCTAGTGGCAATTGCTTTAGGGATCTTATCAATTGTATTTCTTAAAGGAGATAAAAAACCAAAAGCGGCAGGCATTATTTTAATTGTAACAGCAATTATTATGACATTTGGAACAGTAGGACTTGGTATATTTGCAGGTGTGGCTTACTTAATAGCAGGTATTGTCGCATTGGTTAGAAAATCAAAGAAACCTACAGATGGGGAAACCAGTATTGAGAGTTATTAAGTGTGGATGAAAGGGAGCAGGGCTTAAAGTCCTGCTCTTTCTTTATTTTATAAGCCTTTTCAAGGAGAAAATATTTCGGTTTTTTTGTGGTTAACGGCCGTCGCAGAAACTTTTTATGCCAGGATTTCTGATCGGCTATGTCGACAGGGGCTCGTGGGATAAAGCTCTTTTGGTTATTGAAGAAGGAAAACGAAAGAAATGGTCTCCTGATTTTTCAAATTTGTAGCTAGAGATGATGAATGAAGGGAAAGATTTACAAATTCAAGCGGTGGATCGATATGTGATGTAGCTTTGCTCATGCAAAAAGCGCTGAATTTACCAGCGCTTTTTTTCAGTTAATCCAGGTATCGATTCATTTCATCAACGTTGGCGGGCTCTCTATTATAAACG
>NZ_JBAPTY010000439.1:0-2007 GCF_049282395.1 Halobacillus sp.
GATGCGGAACGAAGGTGGTAGCTGCAACCGCTTTGTCACCTGCAAGCTCCGTCACGCGTTCTGCCTGAGAGATTTCATACGGTTGTAAATTCAAACGCTCGGTCGTTAATGGCCAATTCATAGAAAAAAACTCCTTTTTAACAGATTATTCAAGATACACTCCCGATCGTATTATAAGGTTAACCAGTTTATCTGGTTGACCTATTTTTTATGGGTTATTCTTTAAGTAGCCGGGTAGGACGTTCGCCCCCGTGGGACTCTGATCCCGTCCAGTATACTGTCCACCCCCTACTTGTAGAAACATGTTTGAGGCTGGTTGGGACTTAGATCCCGTATAACAAGCGAAGCTATGACACTACAAGCTAGGTTAGGGGCTGCCGGCGAATCTAACAAAAGGAGACGTGATAAAGCATGGATCCAGTCATTGGCCTGGATATTGCGAAGGGAAAAAGCCAAGTACAAGCCTTTTTACAGAAGAAAGATCCTTACAAGAAGAGCTTTGTTTTCGAGCATAACGTTTTAGGGTTACATGATTTTCATCGCTTTTGGTTAGAGGTGGAAGAGATCACAGGGCGACCTCCGGTCGTTGTTTTTGAATCTACCGGTCATTACCATGAACCCGTTTTACAGTTCTTAGAAGAGCATCAAATTGTTTATTATTTGGTGAATCCGGTTCTTTCCCATGAAGCTAAAAAAATGAGCTTAAGGAAAGTGAAGACCGACGCCATTGATGCCTTTCGTTTAGGGGAGTTGTATTATCTATATGATGACCTTCAACCTTTCAAAAAGAAAGCCGTCAAAATCATGAATTTAAGGAACCTAACCCGCCAACATGACGCTCTAACGGGAACTTATGTACAAATTAAACTTCAATTCCAAACCGTATTGGATCAAGTGTTTCCTGAATATAAGACGGTCTTTGGATCACTGTATTCACCCACCTCCTTACAAACGTTACTCCATTATCAAACACCTCAAGGTGTTCGGGAGGCAACGAAGGAAAAGATAGCTGAAGTCATTCTCCAACAGGGCGTTAAACGCTCTTATGAATGGGCGTTAGATAAAGCTCATCAGCTCAAAGAGGCAGCAGGACGAGATCCTTTCAAACGGAATCTATACTCAAGTCATGTGGTGAGTTTAACGATGTTTATTCAACTTCTTCTCCAATACCAAAGGCACCTATCGAAACTACTGAAAGAGATAGATGCCCTGGCTGAAGAATTTGATGAATATAAAATTATCCAATCAATTCCCGGTATTGGTGGAAAGATTGCGGCCACAATCCTATCCGAGATTGGGGATATTGATCAGTTTAACCACCCTAAGAAGCTCGTTGCATACTCAGGGATTGACCCAAGCGTCCATGAATCGGGACAGTTTAAAGCAACCATTAATCGAATTACAAAACGAGGATCGTCCAGCCTTAGAAAAAGTCTATATAACGCAGTCCAATGCGGAATAACCAAGAATCGCAACCCCAAACTAAGAGCTTATTACGATAAGAAACGCGAAGAAGGTAAACCACATAAGGTGGCGATCATTGCTTGTGCAAACAAGCTCATTCACTGGATTTATGCCATATTGAAAAGTAAAAAGGCTTTTGTGATTTAGAATCAACCAATAAAATACTTTTATAGAAAATACTTCAAATCATTTCTGTTGAAGTCTATTTAGTATGTTCATTTTTATTGTACCATGTCTGATTCATCTTTTTTACCCTTACCTATTGACCTTCTATTAGCTGGTATACTTGAATACTTGAATTAAAGATAATATTAATTGTTTTTCTTTACCTCGCATTCATTTAACTAAATTTAATATTAAAAGCTTTTAATATAATCGTTAAGGACCATAAATATAACGAAAATGGAAATAATTATAACAACTGAAAAGATGGATTGTTCATCTTCTTTTTTCTTTCTTAATTCTTCTCGATACTTTTTTTGTACCTTCCTTTTCTTTTCAACTGATTTCATTGCATCATTCTCCTTAATCCCATGTTAAAAA
>NZ_JBAPTY010000440.1:0-6395 GCF_049282395.1 Halobacillus sp.
AGTTCCTCCTAAGAAATAAGAAGACGCAGCAAGCCGTTTATTCAAACCGTTTACTAAATGGACAGAATGCGTTAGTCGGGTTAGCCTATTTCGAGAAGGAATTCGAAGGAGAATCGGAAGGACAGTATAAAGTAGGAACGGATGAGCATATTATCGTGGTTATGAAAACAAGTTTTGATTTACCTTTCGAACAATATGACGTCGATGCCCTCCAAAGTATTATTAACTACTCAAAGATCCTGTATGAGGAATTGATGATCACGTACTACTTGGATACGGAAGAAGTTATAGAAGATAAATAAATGGCCAAGACGATAGGCGTTTGATTTAATGAAAATAAAGGAGATATACGATGACTGAAAAGCACAAAGTACCCCCAGAAGAAATAGCCAAAGCGTTTGTAAGGAATCGTCAAGCTCATATTAAAAAGAACAAACCTGACCAAAATGGCACTTCAAGTTTATTAAACTATTTGCACAAACAAAGAAGGGAAACGAAAACCCACTAAAAAGTGGGCTGATTTCCTCCAGGCAGACCGTATAAAAGAGTATGAACCGGAGTTTTCACTATACTCCTCGAGGAGACTCCTACCAGCGCGGGTCTTTTTTTGTGCGCTAAAAACACAAACCATGATTAGAACGAGTCTTTGGAGGCTCTTTTTTTAAACCATCTCTTCCAAAAACTGTGACGGGGAATATTCTTGAGTGGAACAGGCGGTGTGACTTTCCCTGTGACCTGATCAATAAAGAGTTTAACACGCTTCCTTAAATAATCTTCGCCCACTTTCATTCCTCCTGTAAAACGTCTTTTACTATTGTATGTTACTGCGTTCCCATTCACCATAGAACCGGTGGTTTGTAATGGAGTATGGGAAGACTTCTATGTGAGCTTAAAACCATCAATTTAGTCTTCCGAATTTTACTCCTGGGGTTTTACAATCGGATGTGACTCTGCTCTGCGCACACGTGAACCAGCCTTTTTCCTATTAAAATACAAAACATGAAAGCTTCCCCATACGATGAGCACCCCGACCGTGTCCTTTACCAAATCGATCAACGTAAAAGAACGCCCTGGCACAAATAGTTGGTGAAACTCATCTCCCACACCGTACAGAATGGAAAATAAGGCAGCCAAGCAGCTGGTTACCTTCGTTAATCTATGATTCACCCCTAAAGCTGCGATAAGTAGAACATACAGCATGGCGAATTCAACGAAGTGCATCATTTCAAGAACCGTATTCATTTTAATAACCCCAGGAATTTCTTAATCGTTTGGATCGAGTAGCTGGACTGCAACCAGATCATCCCCATGTAAATTAAAGGGAGGAGCGTAATCAATAATCTTCTTATCACGTTAGCCATCTCCTGCCGTAATGAGAGTTTTCTATTATTATAGAAAGTAGACTACCGTTTTATACTCCATTACTATTAAAAGCAGATAGAATAGCGCCGCCTACACCCCTGTAAACTTCCCATACGCTTTCATAAACTTGAGCCCTACCATCCCAACCGGACCATTCCGCTGCTTACTTAACAGAAACTCGACACGATCCTGATCCTCCGCCTTCCAGTTATAATAATCCTCCCGGTATAAAAATCCGATTACATCCGCATCCTGTTCAATGCTTCCGGATTCCCGCAAGTCCGACATCACCGGCCGCTTGTCCTGACGCTGTTCCACCCCTCGGGATAACTGGGACAGCAACAGAATCGGTACTTCCAGCTCCCGTGCCAGCAGCTTCAGTTCTCTCGTCATCGCGCCCACCTCCAGATCCCGGCGTTCGAACCGCGTCGTAGAAGCCATCAGCTGCAGGTAATCAATAACCACAAGCGGCCGTCCTTCCTCATTTTTATGTACCGCTTGGCGGATGGCTGCCCGGATGTCCGCCACCGTGTTCTCCCGCTCGTGGATGACCATGTTCCATTCGGCCATGACCCCGATCGCGGTCATCGCGCGTTCATAATCCTCATTTGAGAATTTCATCGACCGCCACTTCTGGCCGTCCACCTCGGCTTCACAGGAAATCATCCGCTTCAGAAGCTCCTTGTGCCCCATCTCCAGGCTGAACAGATGCACCTCTCCGCCGGCCTTGCAATGGTGCGCTGCTAAATTCAGCGCAAAGGCGGTCTTGCCCATCGATGGCCGTCCGGCTAGAATCATCAGGTCACCTTTCTGACTGCCGCCGGTCATTTGATCAAGATCGGGGTACCCGGTGGAATAGCCGCTCATATTCGACTCTCTTGGCTGAACCATTTCGCGGGCGATTTCCATCAGAGTGTCATAGGTGCTCGGGGCTTCCCTGGCCGTCATGCCGCGGTATGCTTCAAGACTATTCAACAACTCCTCGAGCGACTCATGACTCGGATTCTCTATGTAACGAAGCGCCTGCTCTTTCCCTTTCCGATTCCGAAACGCTTCGAGCACCAGCCGCTGGTCATGTTTAAATGCTTGCGTCGTCGGTACAGAACCTGCGAGATCCGCTAAATAGCTGACCCCGCCCACCGCCGTAATTTTATCATTCAGCTCGGTTGTAACCGACACCAGATTGACCGGTGCTTCCTTTTTGTACACCTTCTGCATCGCTCGAAAAATCAACTGATGCCTCGGATCGGCAAAATGATCCGCCATAAGAGTTGCATCCTTCATCAACGTTCCTTCATAAAGAATCGTGCCAATGACCGACTGTTCTGCTTCGCGATTATAAATCATCTGAAAACCTCCTCATCAACTGCTCCAGCTTTTCTTCAAAACGGCGCTTCGTTTCCTCAGACACTTCAGCCGCTTCCTGTTCCCAAACTTTCATTTTCTCCAGGTAATCATTCTCTTGTGGCAGATACACCGCAATATTTGAGAACGATGGTGGAAAGGGAGACGTAAAGGCATAGCGGGAAAGCTTATCCATAACCGCCTTATAATCCATCTGCATCAGCTGCGGAAGAGCCATACTCACCATCCGCTGGGTAACCTCAAATTTCCCCGGGTACATCTCCTGCATCGTCTCCAGAATTTCGATCGCTTCTTGACTCTTCATGCTTCGTTCTCCTTTCGCCACTCTTCATATAGTTCCGCTACTGTCAGCCCGTCTTCCTTCGATTTACCGGCGGACGACCGCCGCACCTCCAGATCGAGCGACTCAACTTCCTCAAGCGTCTTCACTCCGCGTGCCTGCCAGCGCTTTAAGATCCCTCCGCTGTACTGGAAAAACGGCTTGTTATGTTGAAGCGCTCGTTTCATCGCTTCGAGCACCAGTTCCTCCGGCATATCCTCGCACCACGCCGTAATGGACTGCGCAATATGGGGATTCAGCATCCCGAAGTTCTGTTCGTAAAAGGTGTGCGGATTTTCCGTGGGCGTTTCCACCACAGTGGTTTTGTCTCGTTTTGTTTCTTTTGGTTTAAGTAATACGGCCTTTCCTTCATGCTTATTAGCATTCGCGTTGTCATTCGCAATCGCATTCTCATTGCCATTCACAGATTCGTTACTGATTCGGCCGGTTTCCGGATATTCACGAGTAAGTAATCGATAGCCAGGAGCCTGATTTCTAGTACCGCTTCGATAGACAAGGTAACCTTTCTCCTGCAATAACTTCCTTGCCCGCTGAAGAGAACTTTCCGTTAATCCCGACTTCACGAAAATCGAAGTAGCCGCAAGCGTAATTTCCTCCCGCCAGCCGGCTTTATTATGAAAATGCATCAGCGTGTGCCATAGCACGATCTCTGAAGTCGTCAGTCCATCCAATTCCATCCGGTCATAAAACGCATTAATTTCTTTAATATAATTCACGACACTCATCCTCCTCAGGTTAGGAGCATAAAAAATAAGCCCCTCCGATTCTATAATCGAAAGAACTTACGATTTGGTGTCGTTTAATCTTAAATTTATTTATAAAACGTTCGAAGCATTCGTTTTCAGGAATCTACACTTAAAATTTCTACTCCAGGATTGTCTAAAAATAAACAAAGATCATCGCGATTAAACTCACGAGTGTATAGAGAACAGACCCAAAGAATACCCCACCTAAATTGGTTTTCAGCTCCTCCTCCTCTTGACGCTGGAAAGCGGATAAAGCAGCTGCATAATTGACTCCTTTTGAAATAGTTCCCCCACTGCTATTAAACAGGAAAAAGATTACCGTCAAACCAAGACCAATAAAAAAACTCCAATCGATATAAGAAAATGGAACAAGAAGACTGGCTATCCATACGACAAGACCAATCACGACTGCAGAAACAACCGATTGCTGGATGACACGCTTCATTTCAATCCCCCTCTTCTTCTTTTTACGATGGGTAAGGAAGAAAGTTTCGTTTTCCTTTACAGAAAACGAATAAACGCTTACCGGCAGCGGAAGTGGATTAGGCCAATCAACAGCACTACGTTTAGCAGAATAAGGTTGTAATGAGACAGTTGATCGCGTAAAAATTTGGTTGTTGATGCTATTTTGTTAAAGAAGATGTTTCTAAGTCAGAGAAAATGTTTTAAATAGGCACTCTCCTCTTCAGTGTCTGGCTATTTTTGACACAAAAAAACTCCCCTGCTGAACGCATCAGCAAGAGAGTCAAAATGACCCACAGATCCTTATTTCACTTCCACTTCCTTCAGAGACTCAAAAGCCTCCGGATATTTAATCGTATCAAAGACCTCTTCCTTCGCGGCATCCACCACATTGATCGTGACGTCATATTCTTCAGGACCAGCCCCATCAAACAATTGATACAGCATACCCGTCACGCCAAGACCCATTACCGCAAATCCATCCAGGCTGTTTTCGTATTCTTCTCTGTCTACAGCTAACATAAATTCGGAATAAGAGTGAGTCGCTTGAATATCCTGAATGGACGAGTAGTTGTCCTCATTTTTTATTTCTTCAATGGCCGCAGTCATCTGCTTCTCCATCTCTTTCATCAATTCTTTATGTTTGGATTTCGACATTTTATACGTCACGGTACTGCCATTATCAATGACTTCATTAATACCCTTATCCTTGGCCTCCGCTTTAATTCGATCAAAGTCCTGGTTCTGAATCTCGAAGAATGATTTTGGAATCGTAACCGATACACCCGTCACGTTCTTATCTACTTCAATCGACTCTTCTTTCTCTTCACTGGATGAGCTTTCTTCCTCAGAGGCTGCCTGTTCTTCTGTCTGGTTCATATCTCCGCCCTCTGCTGAGTCAGAGCTGGAAGTTGAATCTGGCCCGCAAGCAGCAAGCATGAAGAGACAGGCTGCCAGTATCCACCATAATTTCTTCATGATAACTCCTCCTATACCCCGTAATGTATTTATTGTCCATTATAGGCTATTATATCATTTATTACATGAATTTCGTCATGGGAATTTCTGAATCTATGACGAAATTCATGTCAGTGTTTCTGGGGAATCACCTGGGGAAGACTACCCCCACACGCCGTGCCTATCTCTTGAAAATAGCCCCTTTTCCTCAAAGATCGACATTAATATGCAATAAATGTTTACTTCTCTGTCATATAGGTTATACCACTATCATCCATAACAAACCAAGAGGCCGTCGAAGGTCACGTGAAAGGAAGAGGAGCTATGAATACACCACAAAAAATTGTCGATCGTCTGGTTCACTTTACCGTTGAGGCTTATAACGACCGCTATGACTCTCCTACCATCCAGAAACTGCGTCACGACTATGAATGTGCCCTCGGTCAGGCAATTCAGATGTATAAAGAAGCAAGTGAAGATATCCGCCCGGAAGTGATCCGGTACAACGAACTCATCTTAAAAATAAAAATGATCTTCCAGCAGAAGAAATCGGAAACAGTAGAGGAGATCCTCGATCTCGACAGGAAGCTGCGGGCGAGAAACGAAGCCTGTCCGGATGCGCCTGTTCAGAATCATCCATATGAAATTGTTGACCGTTTAGTATACTTAACCGCTGAAGCTTATCAGGACCACGGGCCGTCAGAGGCGCTTGATAAACTGCGCCATGACTATGAATGCGCCATAGAAGACGCCGTACAGGTGTATAAGAAGTCCTATGATAAAATGCTTCAGGACTCCATCCGTTACAACGAATTCAGGGAAAAAGTGAAGAAGTTCTTCGGCCAGACCGAATGCGAAAATGTCCAGCGAATCCTTACGTGGGACGAGGACCTGTCTGAAGGCATGAGCATCCGCCGAAGCCACGGATACATTAAGTAAAAACACTCCATGCACTGGAGTGTTTTTTTTGAAACTCTGTTAAGTCTGAGTCCATTATACATAAAAGCCTAAGCCCCCATAAAAATGGAGTCAGGCTCTTTCAATCTTCAAAGAGAGAGGAAGTTTTAGTTATTTCGACGTAAAAGGCTTCAACAAGTGGCTGAGCCCTTTCAAAACACTCATATTCGGGTGGGTGGCAATTTTCTTCACCATCGGATTGTGAA
>NZ_JBAPTY010000441.1:0-2637 GCF_049282395.1 Halobacillus sp.
CTGCATAACAGAAAAAATAGTCATTGCCTCCGCGGAGCGGTTAATGGCCATTCTCCATTTCTGACGGAAAAGTAAAAGCACAGCCGAAATAAGTGTCCCGGCGTGACCAATACCTACCCACCATACAAAGTTGGTAATATCCCAGGCCCAACCTACGGTTTTATTAAGACCCCAGGTTCCAATACCTGTTGATATAGTATAGATGATACTCCCTAAACCCCAAAGAAAGGCGACAAGTGCAATAGAAAATACAATCCACCAGGTTTTATTAGCCCTTCCCTCAACCGGTGCGGCTACATCCACAGTAATATCGTGGTAGCTCTTATCCCCGGTAACTAAAGGTTTTCGTATAGGTGCTTCGTAATGAGACATATCCTTTTTAAATTGATTTCTTTAATAGTTGATTTTATTAAGCTTCTGTGGTATTCCTGATTTTTGTCTGGTACATCACATTTGGCTTAGTACCCACGTATTCCAATAAATGATACATCCTCGCATCTTCTTTCTTCTCTCTAATCACTGCTCCATCATTGTTAATATCGCCAAAAGTCATCGCTCCTTTATCACAAGCAGCTGAACACGCAGTATAGAATTCTCCATCTTCTATCTCACGGCCTTCACGTTTTGCGTCAAGGATTGTTTTTTGTGTTATTTGAATACACATAGAACATTTTTCCATCACCCCTCTGGAACGAACAGTAACATCTGGATTAAGCACCATACGGCCTAAATCATTGTTCATATTATAATCAAATTCATCGTTTTTAGAATAATCAAACCAGTTAAAACGACGTACTTTATAAGGACAGTTGTTAGCACAATAACGAGTACCCACACAACGGTTATAGATCATTTGGTTCTGCCCCTGGCGACCATGCGAAGTGGCAGCTACAGGACAAACAGTTTCACATGGTGCGTGGTTACAATGCTGACACATTACAGGCTGGAACACAACCTGAGGATTATCTGCAGGCTCTTCCATTTCTTTAAATTCTGAAAGTGAACTTCCGAGGCCTGATATATTATTTTTCTTCTCAAGGTCATCTCTGAAGTTATCCTCAGAAGAATAGTAACGGTCAATTCTCAACCAATGCATATCACGTGATTTCCTAACTTCAGTTTTTCCGACAACCGGAACATTATTCTCAGCATGACAGGCAATCACACAAGCCCCACAGCCAGTACAGGCATTTAGGTCTATTGACAGATTGAAGTGGTGACCCACACTTCTGTCAAAGCCTTCCCACATATCAACTTCGGGTGAGGTTACAGGCTTCTCAACATGATCCAGCGACACCTCCGGAACCTTATTCCAAACATGCGCATCTTTTGTATTGAAGATTTCAAGGGTCGTTTCCTTAATGATATCTCCTCTCCCCATTAGGGTGTTATGCAACTGTACAGACGCAAACTCGTGCATACCAGGTGCCTTTTCAAGGCTGATACTCTGTACAGAACTAAAATCTTTATAAAGCGGATAAGCATTTACACCTACCTGCATCTCTTGCTGAATGGCTTCCTTTTTACCATATCCAAGCGCTAACCCCACAGAGCCTTTAGCCTGCCCCGGTTGAATCATTACCGGAACATTACTAACGCTAGTATCATCTAATTTGATGTTTACGTAACTTCCGTTGAGTGCACCATTAGAAACATGCTCGTTAATCAAACCAAGCTCCTCTGCATCTGCTTTGGAAATAGTTAGGTAGTTATCCCAGGAAGCTCTGGTTATTGGATCTGGCATTTCCTGCAACCATGGGTTATTGGCCTGCTGACCATCCCCTATTGCAGTGTTGGTAAAGAGACTAAGCTCCAGACCATTGTTTTCTTCAGCACCAGAAAGATTTCTCGCTGCGGAAGATATATTTACGCTAGTTACTTCTTCAGAAGTTTCTACAGAAACCGGAGAAGTTGCTTTAAAGGTTCCATCGTGCAATGCATCGTTCCAGGATTTATCCCCGAAACCACCTGCCCATGTTTCCTTTAAATATTCATAATAAGATTTATCATTATCACTCCAGCGAAGCAAGCAATCCTGAAATTGACGAGTGTCAAACAAAGGCTTTATTGCTGGCTGCATTAGGCTGAAATCCTGTTCAGTGTATTGGATATCCCCCCAGCTCTCCAGGTAATGAGGTACAGCGGCAACATATTTAGAAAGTAGCGCTGTTTCATCTGGTTTTAAGCTGAAAGAAACGCTTACCGGGGTATTTTCTAATGCTTCGGCAAACTCCTTTGGATCAGGTAAACTATAAGCAGGATTTACACCAGCCATTAGCAGCGCACCCACTTCACCGTTTTTCATATTTTTTACAAGCTCTTTCACAGCCTGTGCATTTCCCTGGCGAATCATTCTTGGATTAGCAGCATCCATAACTTCGCTACCAAGAGCTTCATTAATTGCGAGTACAATGGCCTGAGCATCGTTATCAGGAATACCTGAAACCACTACAGCAGCACTTCCCGCTTTTCTTAACTGACGTGCGGCTTTTACAACAGCATCATCAATTGCATCAGGAAGATTGCTGGTAGAAGACCCACCTGCAATATAACCGTAAAGAGCAGCCAGTATGGCTTTTTGCTGAGAAGGCTTAACAGGAACACGCTTATCAGCGTTTGCTCCGGATAGTGTCATAT
>NZ_JBAPTY010000442.1:0-1688 GCF_049282395.1 Halobacillus sp.
TGATGAAGCACAGAGTCTGTTCCCAGCTGGACATCAAGCATCAAAACAAAATCATTATTTTGCAACGAACCTAATAATCTAAACGAATTCGGCCTAAAATGGTTGGAGAAGTTTTTTCTGTTACTTAGATGGTTTCTCTTCATTTTGCTCAAGTACAATTTTCTGATCCGGGTAAATCAAATGCGGGTTTTCCAGTTGATTAATGTCTTGCAGTTCATGCCAGTGCATACCATAGCTTACAGCGATTTCAGAAAGAGTGTCCCCTTTCTCTACTACATGTACATCCTCATTACTCCTATCCTCGCTCTTATCTTCCCCATTGTTCAAATTCGTAAGTGAGTAGGCAGCAATGGTACCAGAGATTTCATGAGCAGCGAGCAGGATCGGTTCTCCACTCGGGCTTTGATCGGCTTCTACGAATTGAAGCCCTTCAGGACCTACGTCACCTGCAGGCATGTCCTCTGAGAAATCACGAGTCGTAAAGTATTTAACAAAAGAAGCTTCTTCAGGATTCGTGATATCATACACCATCACACCACTTTGGCGCTCGAGTCCGATGAAAGCATAATCCTTATCTCCTACACTTCCTGTTACGACCGCTTCTGGTTCAGGACCTTTATCATCACTACGATTGTCGAACGCATTTTCTTCATTGTCTGAATTAAAGAAATCCGGCTCGACTTCTGCAACCACCTGTTCAAATTCATCAGCACTATCATAGGTTACATCCATGGAATCCATATCACGTATGGTAAAAGAACGGGCCCCATAGCCATAAACGACTTCATATTTTCCTTCTTCGTTCTTAGGAGCGGAAATCGTTGTCTTCAGACGGCCCAGCTGATCCTCATCGAATAAACCATTCTCCACTAACTCATCTAATTCTTTCTGGGTGTACCCTTCATAATGGTCGGCATTCAGATCATATTGATCCGCGATATCCCCTACCCGCGTTTCTTCTGAATAACCATCATAATCCTGGGCATCCCCTTCATTCGGAGTCAGCAGATAAGATTTTCCATCTTTCTCGTAAAGGGCAATTCCATCCGGCTGGTACATACCGAGTACTGGGTGCGGCTGAATGTTAATTTCTCCGTCTTCATTGGAAGCATCAAAGCCATTCTTTTCTAAGGAATGATCCTTGTAGCCAAGGGATCTCACCTCAGTGAAGGACCCTGTTTCGATATCCAAGGTAGCCACAGCATTGTTTTCCTGAAGCACGACATAGGCCGTCTTTCCATCTTCTTCTACAGCCATATACTCAGGCTCCAGATCCTCTTCATACGTATTATCTGGATTCATTTTACGGATATCCGAATCAATGGGAGCGTCTTTAAACGTAACCTCCTTTACAGACTCTTCGGTTAGTTCGTCAACGTTACCCGTTACATCAATGATCGATACTGAGCCTTCAGGATTCGTTTCATAATCTTCACTAGGTTCTCCTTCGTTTGCCACTAGAACCTTATTTCCATCCGGTGTAAATGTCACCATGTCCGGCAGAGCACCTACAGAAACATGGGAAATATATTGGCCATCCTTGTCCATAAACACCACATATCCATCATCTTGTTCAGGGTCAGCAGGTACCGCAGCCGCTACATAATCACCTTCTGGATGCAGGCTTATACTGGTAATACCGGACACGTTAGAGAGTTCTCCACTCAAGTCTTCAAGCTGTACACGCT
>NZ_JBAPTY010000443.1:0-4946 GCF_049282395.1 Halobacillus sp.
TTAGAGACCATCCTACGCCTCCTTTTGTTAATAAAGTTAAGGATGTAAAATTTATTGGAACTCATACAGCCATTATAAGAGCGATTGCTGGAATGATTCCACCTGGTGAATCTGATATCAAACCAGAGGTAAACACTCACCATACTCTAGTGTTAGAACATAAGGAAGATGAATGGAAAATAGAATTATTTCAAAATACCCCTGCTCAATTTCATGGAAGACCTGAATTAGTGGAGGAAATGACTAATGAATTAAGAGAGATGATACGCTAACTTAATATGTGCAAGAGAAAAGCCGACATAATATTATGGACACAATGATGAAAAAAGCTAACCATAAAGATCTTAAAAAAATAAAAAAGATCCTAGAAAGCAGATTTTGAATAATAATCAGTAGGGACGCCTTTTCACTATGAAGGCGTCTTTTTAGATTGAAAATTTAAGGATAGATATCTTGTATCTAACCTTCCAGAAAACAATTGAACAGGTTGGATGAATCATAGATAGCTTTTACATATAACGAAAAGGTGGGTACTTGACAAAATATACTAATCTGTATTACTATATACTAGTAATAAGTAATACTTAATACCAGTAACACAGAATACTGAAAAATATATTGAAATACAAATGGAGGAAAAAATGGAAAACTTCAGAGAAATGATGAAAGGGGTTTTAGAAGGATGTGTGCTTGAGATCATCAGCCGGGGCGAAACTTATGGCTATGAAATCACTCAAAAGCTTAGGGAACTTGGTTTCACTGATGTAGTGGAAGGCACCGTTTATACAATTACGATGCGGCTTGAGAAGAATAATCTTGTAGATATTGAGAAAAAGCCATCCACTAAAGGACCGCCGAGAAAATTTTATACTCTTAATGAAGCAGGTCACGAGCACCTTAAAACCTTTTGGAATAAATGGGAATTTGTCTCAGGCAAAATTAACGAACTCAAAAACAAAAACTAATAAAAAGGAGAATAGAATATGAGCATCTTTGAAAAAATTACCGGAAGTCTGGATGATAAACGGGAATGGAGAGCGATGGAGGCGCGTGCGAAGACACTTCCAAGTGATTATTATAACGCTTATAAAGCGATCCAAAAGTATATGTGGACTGCTGGAGCACCATCTAACTGGCAGGATACCAGTCGAGTTTTTAACGGAATTATCGATCTCTTTGAGGAAGGTGTAGCGGAAGGCAAAAAGGTCACTGAACTTACTGGCGAGGACGTAGCCGATTTCTGTGATGAATTAGTAAAAGATGAGCAAACCTGGAAAGACAAATATCGCACGAAATTAAATAATAAGATTGTTCGTGACTAATAATGAATTTCTGAAGGTTTCGTATCGATATCATTTGTGAGTATAACGCCAATATGGATTGATGGAGGTCCTCAAAACTTTACATTTCGATCTCTTTAGCATGGATCCAAACAATCGAGGGTGAATCCTATCGTATTAAAATTTAGCTGGCAAATCCAATACATGGATTTGCTTTTTGTTTTGAGTAGGCAGTTAAGCTATTCAGTTGAATTTCCTATAACCGCTAATGGCAGGAAGGATAATTAGTTTTAAAATTGAAAGAGTAAGAAGAAGGTCTCTCACTAATTGGAGAGTAGTTTTACCATGACGTTTATGAACCACGGAGGTGAGAAGGATAAATCCAAAAATCGTTATTGTAGAGGAAAAGAAACTGATAGGAAAATCTAAGCGGATGTCCTTAGATGAGGATAGTTCACAAGAACTTTGGACAAGTTTTATGCCACACCGTCATTCTATTCCTAACCGAGTGGATGATCTGTATTATAATGTAAAAGTTTTTGATCAACCTTTTGATCCGGACCATTTTGAAGCTTCCACAACTTTTGTGAAGTGGGCTGCTGTTGAAGTCGCTCAACATGAGGTGGAAGAAGTGAGGGGGATGGAATCCTATTTATTAAGGGGAGGCATGTATGCGATGTTTCTGCATCGTGGTCCTGCCAGTGATTTCAACCAAACGCTGCAATACATATTTGAAGAGTGGCTGCCGTCTTCGTCCTACGATTTAGATGATCGAGAGCATTTTGAGCGTCTAACGGAAGACTATCATCCAGCAGATCCTGAAGCAGTGGAAGAAGTATGGATTCCTATTCGAGCGCTTGTTTCAGATCTTTAGAAAATAGATTAAAGTAATCTTGAAACTTTAGTCTTTATAACTATAAAAAGGGAACCAATCCTTTTTGTATAGTAAAGGGGGAAGAGTTGTTTGGGGTCAAGAATCAAGTTACCACTAACAAATGAGGAAAAGGCACTCCTTAGGAAATCTAAAGTTAAAATAAGCGACCTACATCATTTTAATATTGAAGACATAGCTAGTATGTTAAACACTACATTTTTCAAAGCAAGTACTCTAAAGGGGCTGTCTGAATTCCAAACGGTTCCTTCTATTGGATATCAATTAGCTGAGAAATTAGTTTTTAAGTTGAACCTCTATACATTAGCGGAAATTAAGGATAAGAGCGCTGCTGAACTTTTTGACCTATTAGAAAAACAGCTAGGTGTATGGACGGATAGTTGTGTGGAAGATCAAATTCGCTGCGTGATTAACTATGCGAATCATCCTGATAGCCGTAAACAGTGGTTTGATTTTACAGAAGAAAGAAAAGAATATCGAGAACTATATGGCTTCCCTGACGATCGACCTGCAAAGGCATGGTATGATTAAATGCTGATCAATTATCACCATTTTCAATGTCTGTCTTCTTAAAAGATTTCACATCAAACTTCATATTTCCATACTCTCCACGAAATAAATGAGAATAGAGTTATTATGAGGAAAACTTTGTCATAATAAATCAATGACGTTATCCACTCACATTTGATTATGATTACATCGATTTTGAGCTTACGGTCAGGTAGAAGTGAAGAACAGAAGCTATCAAAGAGAAAATATACATATGCTATAATTAAATAAAAAGAGGAAGGGATATTATGGGATGTCCTGCGGATTTACGGGAAAGAATCTTGGAAGAATTAAATTCCATTTTGAATGAGCAACTTGCTAAGGAAAAAGTGTGTGTTTATTTATTTGGTTCCTGGGCCCGCCAGGAAGAAAAACACAGTTCGGATATAGACATTGCCATCGAATCCCACTACCCACTCTCTCCTTTTAAATGGAATAAACTGATCGAGAATATTGAGGAGTCTACCATTCCTTATAATGTGGACGTTGTAGATTTACTTCATGCTAAAGAATCGCTAGTCCAACAAGTAAAAGAGGAGGGGATTTTATGGAAAGATTACGCCAGCGATTAAATGCAGCAAAGAAGGCGCTGATTGCCTTTAAGAAGCTTGCAATCCTTAAAAATGTCAATGATGTGGAACGGGATGCAGCGATTCAAAGGTTTGAATTCTCCTTCGAGGCAAGTTGGAAAGCTGCAAGGCAATTTCTGTATGACATTGAAGGGCTGGATGTCGGTTCTCCTAAGGGTGTCGTTCGCAGCTGCCGGGAAGTCAACTTGCTGCAGGATGACGAGGCTGTGCTTGCTTTGGAAATGGTAAACGATCGAAACTTGACCGTACACACTTATAATGAAGAAGTAGCTGTCAAAATTCACAAAAATTTGCAACGTTATTATGTCCTTCTCGAGAAGTGGGTTAAACGGATGAATGAAAAGTTAGATGGAATAGATGAATAAGACAAAGTCCCGCATCGTGAGTAATTACGTGTGGGGCTTTGTCTTATTTAGAGGATTTTGTTTTATTGTTCCTGGTTCGCAAAGAAGGTGCTTTTAAAATCATTTTTACTTTAAAGCTTAATTTTAAATGAATTTGAATCAGCTGGGGAATATTCCTCAGCTTTTTGAATTATTCTTCTATTCCTAACATTCCTTTAAAGCTTTTTGCATATTGAACGGTAGCAATTATCGCATCAGCCACTTCTTCCGCTGTTACAGCAAAAGCCTGATGGATCGTTTCACCTTCAGATGTAGCGGCTTCTGCTACTTTTAAGATGTCTTCTCTGGAGACATCTTTCAGTTTAATATCTTCTAACGTAGTCGGTAAATCAAGGCTCATATATAAGGGCATGTATTTCTCGATTTCTTCTTGAGAATGTTCTTCCATTGTTAATGTACAAGTGTACCGAATGCGACTTTTTCTCCATGCGTAAGGTGATGGATCTCCCCTTCTAAGGCAGTGAAGCATTCAGCAGTGATTAACAGAGGAGAGAAAAAAAATGATTCTCTTCTTGCTGTTGCAAGCGGTTATAATAAAGTAAGTGGTCAAACCTAAATTACGTCCAGCGATTCGGGGGTTAAATTATGAAAAAATTGAACCAACTCATCACGAATATAAGCAATGAAATGAACTTTTCAGGAGTCGTATATGTAAAACGGGGCGAGCATACACTATCGGATTTATCCTTTGGTTATGCGGACCGGGCGGAAGAACGGCTGAACAATTCCAGCACTCGCTTTGGTATAGCCTCCGGCTGCAAATTATTTACGGCTATCGGAATTAGTCAATTAGTAGAAGAAGGATTATTAGATTACAACACTCGTCTAGCTGATTGTTTAAAAATACACGTGCCTGATTTTGATAAAGATATTACGATTCACCATTTGTTAACTCATACTTCCGGCATACCTGATTACTTTGATGAAGAGGTCATGAAGGATTATGAAGACCTGTGGAAGACCTTCCCAGTGTACCAAATTGATTCGCTTAAAGATTTTCTACCTTTATTTCAGGCAGAGCCCATGAAATTCACAACTGGAGAAAGGTTTCATTACAACAATGCCGGATATATCCTTTTGGGTCTGATTATTGAGGAACAAACGGGGAGGTGTTTTACAGAGTATATAGAATCGTAAGTTTTTCATAGGTGTTATATGGAAAACTCAGGGTATTTTTCATTAGATCAGCTTCCTGGAAATACGGCGGCAGGATATATGGATAACCATAAAG
>NZ_JBAPTY010000444.1:0-8405 GCF_049282395.1 Halobacillus sp.
GTTTATGGGAAGCTCATCCGCAAAATGGGCGATTATGGCACCGGTTTTTGTTCCGTTAATGATGCAGCTTGGCTACTCACCTGAGCTGACTACTTTAGCGTACAGAATCGCCGACTCAACTACGAACATTATTTCACCTTTGATGCCATACTTCGCCATTGTAATTGCTTTTGCTCAAAAGTACGAAAAAAATGTAGAAATCGGAACACTGATTTCGACCATGCTCCCTTATTCCATTGGTTTCCTTATTATTTGGGTCGTTATGCTATTCATTTGGATGCTGACTGGATATCCGATTGGTCCAGATGCAGGATTCTTTTATGAACCGAATAAATAACATTACAAACGTCCGGATGCCTGACAGCATCCGGACATTTTTATGATTTGAAAAAATGATGGATTGTTTCCGTTAAAATCTGTGGAAGTTTATCAAAACTGTAAGTTAGTTCAAGTCGTTCCGTCCATTGGTGGGCGTCTCTGCCACGTGGCCCAATATTAATGATAGGCATCGTAATGGTCTCCATAATTTTAGCAGGCAATTCATACCCTTTTCCTTGTATAGGCATCTGATTAAGTAAATGATCAATGGAAGATTTCATAGACACCGGTCCAATAAAGCTCAAATCGGAAAGCCCTGTGAAATATTCCACTTCAGTCAAGTTCACCCCAAAATTGTTGCGAGCTATCTCAATAGCCTTTTTCGCGCCGCTTTGGATAAGCGGGTCATGGTGAGAAGAAACAGATGGATAGAAAGGAGGGCTGTAGAATAAAACAATCATTGGACTGATATCTTTACATAATGAAGCAAGATTTTGCACAAGACTCGTAGAAAAATCACGGTCTCCTTCATCTCGTTGAGTAATCAGCCGATTTTGACGACGCTCCACTTCTCTCGTTCCATACCGGTCTACTGCTTCTTTGTACAATTGTTCGTATGTCAGGATCCGAATTTCCGGTGAAAAATTCGACGTTTGCGTGCCTTCTAAATAAAAAGAGGCCTGGTGATGGTAATGATTAATGATTTTAGCGCGGGCACGCTGGGCAGCCAGTAACAATTTTTCGTTCAACTGTTCAATCGTCTGCTTCATATATAAAACATTATACATCGCTACAGCAGACTGTGGCGTTTGAACCGAATAATGATGCTTTAAGTCACGCTGCATCAGACTAATAGGAGGGGGTGTTCTCTCCCCATCTACCTGCTCAATAAAAGTTTCGTTCAACTCCATCTCCTGAGCAATATAGCTGACCATCAAGTTAGCATTGAGACCAGCGAAAGGCTCGCCAGCATGTGTTTCTTTCCCGTAGCAAAAAAAACCGGGAAGCGTTTTCCCAATCGAGCCCGTATATAGGTAATTAGCTGGGTCACCTGGGTATTTGCTAAACATTGGTTCTCCATTGATGGCTGTTTTATAACTCAGATTTTCTTTATCTTTTATCTCTGCAAGAGCCGGCAAAGCAGCTAGCATTCCTTCTGAATTGACTTCCTCATCAGGTACGGCTACAAGCAGTAGATTCCCATCAAACTCGCCTTCCATTGCTTTTTCCAATAGTGAAAGGTGCAGGGTTAACCCTGCTTTCATATCCATAATTCCGCGGCCGAACAACCAGTCTCCTGTCAATAAATCCTTGGCTGCATCCTTAGGCAGAACACCAGGGTTTTTATGAAGCTCCTGTGTTAGTTCTTTTGGATAAAAAGCCAGGTTCTGCCAGGACCCATAATCTTCGACGCCAACTACATCCGCGTGGGCAATAAGAACAATTGTATCTTTTGCTTCTCCTTGTTTTACAAGGGCGGTTAGCAGCTGTCGTCCGTCATCCAAAGGGTGAAGGTTTAAGTGTTCAGGATGATCCTGATAATAATTACGATCTTCTAAAATATAATATAAGTATTCAATAACTGCGATCTCAGCATTACTCCCTGTAATACTTGGATATTCCACTAATGAACATAGTAGATCGGTTAACTGCTCTTTTGTCTGCCACTGTCCCATGCTTTACACTCCTTATTGACTTTTTCTGGTTTTTCGAACACAATCAAACTCAAGGTCCAACCTGAATAAGAGGTGAACTTTATGAATACAACGTTTATTTACGCTCACCGGGGAGCAAGCTCACTTGCACCGGAAAATACGATGGCCGCTTTCGAATTAGCTCGCTCCGCACAGGCTGAAGGGATTGAAACAGACATTCAGTTAACGAAAGATCAAATTCCAGTGCTTATTCATGATGAAAACTTACGCAGGACAACAAATGGCACAGGATTTGTACAGGATTATACATATACAGAACTGCGCCTGCTTGATGCTGGAAGCTGGTTTTCCACAGAATTTTCTGATTGTTATATTGTAACACTAGACGAATTCCTTCGCTGGTTCAAGGAACAGCCTATGTTTCTTAATGCAGAATTAAAAACGAATGTAATTGAATATAAAGACATTGAAAGAATTGTATATGAAGCATTAAAAAAATATGATGTGGTCGAACGGACCGTTATTTCCAGTTTTAATTCGGACACCATTCTTCGTATGAAGCAGATTAACCCTTCCATTAAAACGGCTTTTCTAACCTCTACTAAGATGATTAATCTCCCAGACTATGCAAAGTCTTTAGGAGCAGATGCTCTTCATGTTAAGCATCGATTATTAGATAAAAAATTAGTCAAAAGCTGCCAAAAAGAAAAGTTAAATCTGCGCGTCTATACAGTCAATCGCCCTTCTCATATGAAGAAATGTTATCAATTAGGGGTAGACGGTATTTTTACTGATTTTCCTCACCAGGCACTGGAATATCGAGAGCTTATTCATAACAACAGGAAAGGGTTCTTCTAATGTTTTGGCTATTAACGATTATCTTTTTATTTTGGGCCATAATCCTTGTTGATTTTCATAAAGGATTTAAAAATCTGCCTTCAATTGACCATCTACCATTCAGAGATGAAAAATCATTAATATCCGTTATCATTGCCGCTAAAGATGAGGAAAAATCCATTAAACAGACTCTCGAAACTCTTCTGGATCAAAAATACGTGAATCTTGAAATCCTAGCCGTCAATGATCGATCTACTGACTCAACTGGCTCCATTATTGAAAATCTAGCTGCTCAACATGCAAATGTCCACGCTATCACGATTGAGACCTTACCATCTGGGTGGCTGGGTAAGAACCACGCCCTCCACATAGGAGCGCAACAGGCTAAGGGAACCTACTTATTATTTACAGATGCGGACATCTACTTCCATGAAAATGTCGTCTCCCAAGCCATCACCTTTTTAAAAAATGAAAACCTGGATCATTTAACCGCTGCCCCCAATCTCAGGGCCGGTTCTTTTTTTCTAAAAGGGTTAATTTCCTTCTTTCTTTTTGGATTTGGATATTTAAAACGGCCTTGGACAGCTAATCACCCCTCCAAAAAAGGGGGCATGGGAGTAGGGGCATTTCAACTCCTGACTAACACATGCTATGAGGGCATCGGGGGCCACCATGCGATTCGTTTCCGACCGGATGACGATCTTGCCATGGGTCTGCGCATTAAGAAATTGGGCTACAGACAGAACCTGGTGACCGCACTACATAGCTTGTCTGTGGAGTGGTATCCTGACCTTCCATCTGCTTTCAAAGGTTTCGAAAAAAACGCGTTTGCCGGCTTAAATTATTCCGTTTTGTTTGCTCTACTAGCCATAACAGGTGTATTTACTTCTCAAATTCTTCCGTTTATCACCATTTGGAGCAGCCGTCTTCCACTTCAAATGATTAGTGCTTTTACCATCGTTTTGTTATTTTATTTATATGCGTTAACCATGCGGCACCTTACTACATATTCCAACTGGATTGTTTTCGGACTGCCCATTTTCGCTCTGTTATTTATTTATATGCTCTCTAGAGCACTGCTTCTTACTTTTCTTCGCGGCGGTATTGAGTGGCGTGGCAGTCGCTATTCATTAAAGGAGCTTAAGAAATATTATCGCAACTCTGAGGAGGAATAGTTCTGAAACACTTATTATTTTCACCCTATACAATAAAAAGTGTGACCCTGAAAAATAGAATAGTCATGTCACCTATGTGTATGTATTCTTCACATAATCAGGATGGTCATACTCAGCCTTTTCACTTAGCCCATTATGAAAGCCGGGCTGCCGGACAAGTTGGTCTTGTTATGACTGAAGCCACATCGGTGACACCTGAAGGAAGAATCTCACATGAAGACCTTGGAATCTGGTCTGATGATCATACAGAAGGTCTATCTACTCTGACTGAAGCTATTCACCGGCATGGAGCAAAAGCCGGAATCCAGCTTGCTCATGCAGGCCGGAAAGCTAATTTGGATTGTGACATATATGCTCCAAGCGCTGCAGCCTTTAGTGAATCCCTAAAAACACCTGTGGAAATGAATGAACAGCAAATCACTTCTACAGTTCAATCTTTTAAAGAAGGTGCTATACGTGCAAAAGAGGCAGGGTTTGATATTATTGAGCTCCACGGGGCGCATGGATATTTAATTAATCAGTTTTTGTCTCCTCTCACCAATTTCCGGGAGGATAAATATGGTGGTTCTCGTGAGAAACGTTATAGATTCTTGTCCGAAATTATTGATGCTGTGCGAGAAACATGGACAGGACCATTGTTCGTTAGAATTTCCGGAGCAGAATATCATGAAAATGGAAATAAAATGGAGGATTTTATCTACTTTGCTGAAAAAATGAAAGCTCAAGGTGTTGATTTGATTGATGTGAGCTCAGGAGGAGTAGTGCCGGCACCTATCGATCCATATCCGGGTTACCAAGTTAAATATGCCGAGAAGATAAAAGTTGAAGCAGGAATTGACACTGGAGCGGTTGGACTGATTACAAGCGGTAACCAGGCAGAAGAAATCTTACGAAATGAACGCGCGGATCTTATCTTTTTAGCACGGGCATTGTTAAAAAATCCTTACTGGCCAAAACAAGCTGCAGATGAACTCGGGTACAAACTTGAAGGACCAAGACAATATACCAGAGCGTGGTAAATCATTTGATATCAGCAAACTCCTGTAACCCTGACTCATGGAACTTTGAAAAACTATTTTACTCAATAACTTCAATTCGTCCAAAAAAAGAGCCTATACTCAGGAGAACTAGCCCAGGAAAATTAAACAATCAAGGTAAAGTAACTCTTTGCAATGTTGAATGAACATTCATTAGTAACATTTCTCTTATAGTAAGTGTGTTAAAAGGCTTCAGGTGGTATGATGTGATTAGTAGGAGGGAGATCTAATGGAACTATTTTTTTTAGGTACAGGATCCGGAGTTCCGTCAAAGGAAAGAAATGTTTCTTCCCTCGCCCTCCGCATGTTGGAAGAACGTGGAACTACTTGGATATTTGATTGCGGAGAAGGAACGCAGCAACAGATCTTACATACAAATCTAAGACCAAGAAGGATCGAGGTTATATTTATTACTCACCTCCACGGTGATCATATTTACGGGCTACCCGGCCTGCTGAGCAGCCGTTCTTTTCAGGGGGGCGAAACTCCAGTAACCGTTTACGGCCCGAGGGGATTAAAAGAGTACATCGACATTAGTCTGCAGATTAGCGGCACACATTTGCGCTACCCTCTTTATGTTGAGGAAGTCGAAGAAGGCCTTCTATTTGAAGACGATCAGTTTGTTGTCGAAGCGGTTTCTTTGCAGCATGGGCTGGAAAGCTATGGTTATATTTTAAGCGAAAAAGACAAAATTGGAGAACTTAAGCCGTCTAAACTAAAAGAGCTAGGTCTTGAACCCGGACCTATCTACCAGTTAATTAAGAGTCAATCTCAGACACGGTTGGATAATGGAACGATCATTTATAGAAAAGATGTTTTAGGACCTCCAAAAAAAGGTAGAAAAATATCAATTCTAGGAGATACTCGATACATCCCTGATTTAAAATATAAAGTTAAAGATTCAGATGTACTTATTCATGAAGCTACTTTCGCAAGCGATGAAAATCAGATGGCCTACGATTACTTTCACTCCACGGTACAACAGGCCGCTACTCTTGCAAAAGAAGCTAATGTAAGAGAGCTTATTCTCAATCATATCTCCTCCCGCTATCAGGGGATTACACTGAAGCAGCTTGAAACGGAAGCAAGAAATATATTTGCACATACACAAGTCGCGTATGATTTTTTTCAGTACTCAATTACACGTAATACGTGAAGGAGGAAATTGTGATGCAGACCATTGTTCAAAATCAAAAGCGTTGGTACGAAGAAGGTCACACAAAAAGTTATCAGTTCCGGAAAGATCAGCTCTTACGCATGAAGAAAATGATTGGAACGTTTGAAAAACCCATTATTGAAGCACTAAAATTTGATTTAAACAAGTCTGAATTTGAAGCGTATGTTTCTGAAATTGCTTTTTTAAAAAGTGAAATAGACCATCATGTGAAACACCTGAAACAATGGATGACCCCTCAAAAGGTCAAAGCACCCTTAACCCATAAAGGTTCTAAAAATATGATTTATAAAGAACCTTACGGAACGGTTCTGGTTATTGCCCCCTGGAACTACCCGTTCCAACTGGCCCTGGCTCCAGTGCTTGGAGCTATTGCGGCGGGTAATACCGTTATCATTAAACCATCTGAACATACTCCGACAGTTTCATGGGTCATTAAAAAAATGGTAGAACAGTACTTTTCACCTAACTATATTGCAGTAGTCGAAGGGGATAAAGAAGTGACTCAGGAACTAATGGAACAGCCGCTTGATTACATTTTTTTCACGGGGAGCGTACCTGTGGGAAGAAAGATTATGGAGAAAGCCAGTAACCAGCTGATCCCGGTAACGTTAGAACTGGGTGGTAAGAGTCCGGCGATTATCAATAAAGACGCAGCAATTGATCTTGCTGCCAAACGGATTGTGTGGGGTAAATTTACTAATGCAGGACAAACGTGTATTGCTCCTGATTACTTGCTTGTCCATCATGAAGTGAAGGCACCACTGATTAAGGCCATGAAAAAATATATCCGTGAATTTTATGGGGATCAGCCTCTGGATAATCCAGATTATGTAAAAATCGTGAACGACCAGCACTTTGAGCGAATTTCTTCCTATCTAGATGCAGGAACGGTGGTTTCCGGTGGTGCTTTAGATGAAAAGCGTCAAATGATTGAACCTACTATTCTGGACCAGGTGAATTGGTCTGACCCTGTCATGCAGGATGAAATATTCGGTCCCATTCTTCCGATTTTGACATTTGACCATTTATCAGAGGTGATCAGCCAAGTGAATAATCGTCCCAAGCCATTAGCTCTCTATTACTTCGGAGAGAGTGAAACAGATCAGGAAGAAATTATGACCTCCATTCCATTTGGGGGTGGCTGTATTAATGATACTCTATACCATATTTTAAACCCCCACCTTCCTTTTGGAGGAGTTGGAGAGAGTGGAATGGGAAGTTATCACGGACAAGCAAGTTTTGACACCTTCACCCATTTGAAAAGTATCACGAAACAAACAACAAAGTTCGACCAGAAATTCAGATATCCAGGCTCCTCTTTTGGGTTAACTATCATCAAGAAGGTTCTCGGTTAAGCATAGAAAGATCAAGAGCGTGATTAGTAAAGATCACGCTCTTGATCTTTTATTAGTAATTATACTTTAAATTAGAAAGAAGGAAGATTATCTAAATTATTGTCAAGTTCCCCATCTGGCTGACTTCGCAAATGATCTTCTCCATCTTTACCTCGAATCAGATTCACATGCTCCAATTCTCCATTTCTAGCCATTTGATGCGCCTCGTGATAATCCACTATTCTTCCTGATGATAACTTCATTTCCACAATACTTCCTTCTCCATTTTTCCTGACAGCGATGATTTGTTCCGCCATGTCATTACCTCCTTTTTCTTAGTATGTATCCTTTTAAATGAATTATAAGGTTTAAACGTTTTGAGGGGTATAAATAATGAAATTATAGTTAAATTAACGATAAAGATAGGAGGAAAAACCATGCCCCTCAATCATTTTGAACACGTGACAGAACAGTTGGCCCAAGCTAAACAAGCAGTTGAGCGGATGCAGGAGAATCAAACCGGATTTGCAGAAGCACAGCAGCATGTGAAGATAGCTGAAGAGGCTCTCAATGAATTAATGCATGATCCTGACCTAATTTCTGAGACTGACCAGAAAGAAATTCAGCGGGCTAGCGATTTGCTCCGTCTAATTGTAGAAACTTATCAGGCTTCCAACTGAACATTTAAACCACTGTTCTACAGCACAGTGGTTTATTTACATATAGTCCCTATCTACGTTACATAACCTTTAACGACACTGAATATATTTAGGACAAGCAATTAAAGAGGGAGTGTCATGTTGGGGGTTTTTTTTAGTTACATTTTGCTAGGGTTATCGCTTGCCGCGCCAATCGGTCCTATAAACGCTGCA
>NZ_JBAPTY010000445.1:0-3528 GCF_049282395.1 Halobacillus sp.
GTTTTAAACCATCTAAAAAACGCTACGGCAGCCACCAGTAACGTTTGATGTAAGGAATAATATGTGTTAGTTAGTTTGTGGAATTTCAATAGCTCTTTTGTCAATTTCTTTGGTCAAAAGATATACAAAATCATCATCTAACTGAAGCTTGACGGACTCCAGATAAGTTTCAAGTAGCGTTTGATCATCTAGAAGTGACAAAATCATGCAGCTCCTTAGAAATTTTTTAATTGGGTGAATCATGATTCACAACTACTTTATTTTAACAAAAAAGGAAACTTGCACATGAGACTAAAGACTCATTTTAGATAAGGTTGCCATATAAAGACAAAATTTGATTTTCTGAAACATAAGAGAAAGAATGATTCCTATCGAATGACGAGAGAAAAGTGCGAATCACCACGACACTTTCAGTATGGGAAGGAAAGCAATTCCATTGTGTTTCAGTAATAACTGCTTTAATATAGCCTAATAAGTATAAGGTTGGAGATTAAATAGAAGGGACTGGCGGAAGGTTTTATTTTTACTATTTTGGTCATAATAGAATAGGCTAGAACTCCAATGCTATAGGAAGGGTGTCTTATGGAAAATAATAAAGGGAATATTGTAATGTTCCCCAAATGGAAAACAAACTTGGAAAAGGAAGGGCTTCAGGCGCTTAAAGAAAAACGGTATCAAGACGCTGTTCGATCTCTTCAGCCACTTCTGGACTATGATGCTGCCAATCATGATGTTTATACGGGCTTATTAATGAGCTGGATTGAGTTGGGCGAGTTCGAGGAAGCTGAGGAATTATGTAAGAAACAGATGAAAATGGAAATCGATCATTATTATCACTATTTACATATATACATAACGATTTTATTTCAAACAAACAGGTATCAGGATATCGTGGATCTACTTGACGAAGTGTTCGAAGCAGAAGATGTTCCTCACCAAAGTCGAACTCAATTATGGCAGATGTACGAAGTAAGCCGTAAGCTGCTAGAGGATTACCAGCGAGAACAGGGCGAAAAGCTGATTAATGATTTTCTAGCTGCAATGGACAAAAAAGATATTCAAAAGCAATGGTCAATGGTAAACCAGTTAAAGAAACAGCCGGCTTTACCGCATGTAGAGACATTCAGACCAATTCTCAAGGACAGCTTAGTTCATCCAATTATCAAATCAGCAGTAATCGAATGGTTCAGAGATGCTCATATAGAAGATCAAATGCAGGTTCAAAAATTCGGTCAGATAATAGAAGTGGTGCCTGGGAAACTAAATCAATTACAGTCTGACTACATTATTAAACAAATACAGATGAGACTTGGGGGGATCGAGCAGAATAATCCAAGTATGTATGTCATTCTGGACCGTCTTTTATATAGGTACTGTTATGTTCGCTTTCCATTGTTTCCTAATGAGAATGAAGTGCCAATTATTGTTGAAGCGCTCAAACAAATAGGACATCAGTATTTGCAGCTGCCTTACCATGAAAAGACGAGTATTGAGGGTGTTCAGAAATATATAGAAGAAATTGAATTGTGTGAACAACATTATTCTTTGATCATTGGAGAATAACAAACAAAGGTGCGATTATTTCACTTATATGTACATATCTTGAAAGCCCGTTTGTTTATGTTATAATATAATGGTTGCAAATGAGATTCGTATGTATAAAGAGTCATAGAATCAATGAACAATCGTCCATTGACGAAATTGAATGAATAGATGTTGGAGGGAATTTTTTATGTCAGCAAAATGGGAAAAGCAAGAAGGTAATCAAGGTACTTTAACAGTAGAAGTGCCGGCAAGTGAGTTCGACCAAGCACTTGATCAAGCCTTCAAAAAAGTAGTCAAAGATGTACAGGTACCTGGATTCCGTAAGGGTAAAGTACCTCGGAAATTATTTGAGCAACGTTTCGGAGTGGAATCTCTTTATCAGGATGCTCTTGACATTGTGCTTCCTCAGGCATACTCAAATGCTGTAGAAGAAACTGGGATCGAGCCGGTAGATCGTCCGGAAGTAGATGTAAAACAGATTGAAAAAGGTGAAGATCTGGTATTTACAGCTGAAGTAACAGTTAAGCCTGAAGTTAATCTTGGAGAATACAAAGGCTTGGAAGTGGAAGAGCAAAGCACAGAAGTTACAGAAGAAGATGTGCAGAACGAATTGAAACAACTACAGGAGAAACAAGCAGAACTCGTTGTTAAAGAAGATGGCGAAGTTGAAGACGGCGACACAGTAGTCATGGACTTTGAAGGCTTCGTCGATGGAGAGGCGTTCGAAGGTGGACAAGCTGAGAACTATTCTCTAGAAGTAGGTTCAGGTTCATTTATTCCAGGCTTTGAAGAGCAGCTGGTAGGTAAGAAAGCAGGAGAAGAAACAGAAGTAACTGTTACTTTCCCTGAAGAATACCATGCAGAAGATCTTGCCGGAAAAGAAGCGACATTCAAAGTAACCATTCATGAAATTAAAGGAAAAGAATTCCCAGAGCTTGATGATGAATTTGCTAAAGATGTTGATGAAGAGGTTGAATCTCTTGATGAACTTACTAAAAAAACACGTGAACGTTTGGAAGAGCAAAAGAAAACTGATGCTGAAAACCAAAAACGTGACACGCTTGTAACAAAAGCTTCTGAGAATGCAGAAGTAGAAATTCCAGAATCTATGGTTGATACTGAACTTGATCGCATGGTTCAAGAATTTGAACAGCGCCTTCAAATGCAGGGTATGACCAAAGACATGTACTTCCAATTCACAGGGCAGGATGAAGACGCTCTTCGTGAACAAATGAAAGAAGATGCAGGCAAGAGAGTTAAAACTAACTTGACTCTTGAAGCAATTGCTGAAGCTGAAGATGTAAATGTTGAAGATGAAGATGTTAATGCAGAGCTTGAGAACATGGCATCCATGTATCAAACAGATGTAGCTCAGTTAACTCAAATGCTTGGCGGAAATACCGACATGATTAAAGAAGATCTTAAGGTACGTAAAGCAATTGACGTATTAGTTGAAAACAGCAAAACTAAATCTGAATAAGAGGATCTGGAGACAAGGGGCGGGTTTGCTTCTTGTCTCCTCCTATATTTCCTCTTAGTAGAGTATAGGTTAAAGAATTAGTGGATAGTATGAATGATACTTCCTGTGTTTTACATACACTATAGAGGTATCCTTTTGTTTGACTTATCCATTACATATCTACATAATGAGGTTGGTGCAATAGAGATTCGCACACCTCTAATAGGTATTGCTTTTTTGTTAGGAGTTATTTTGGTATGATGAGCAAAAGAAACTGAATCGTTTAAGGTCATATCTTAAAACTTCAGTCGCAACTATTGCGTCATTTTATTAAGGGGTGAAATGTATGTTTAAATTCAATGAGGAAAAAGGACAGCTAAAGTGTTCTTTCTGCGGTAAAAGTCAAGAGCAGGTCCGCAAGCTCGTGGCAGGACCAGGGGTATATATATGTGATGAATGTATTGAACTTTGTACAGAAATTGTTGAAGAGGAACTTGGAAATGAAGAAGAAGTAGAATTCAAAG
>NZ_JBAPTY010000446.1:0-5047 GCF_049282395.1 Halobacillus sp.
ACCGCTTGAATGAAGAAGCCCTTGCCGTATTAATCAACGGAAAACATATTGGCATTACAACTGATTATTCCGTAACCGAAGCAAAGGAATTCTTTGAAGGACTTGAATTGACTGAAAAAGAAGAAACGATTGCCCGTATGATCTTAAAAGAAATCTGTGAAAGACTCAGTTTCCTCGCGAACGTCGGGCTGGATTATTTAACCTTGTCCCGTTCTGCCGGGACACTATCAGGTGGCGAAGCTCAGCGTATCAGACTGGCAACGCAGATTGGATCCGCTCTAACCGGCGTGCTTTATGTACTGGACGAACCTTCTATCGGCCTTCACCAGCGTGACAACGATCGGTTGATTAATACGTTGAAGCGTATGAGAGATCTGGATAACACCCTGATTGTAGTGGAGCATGATGAAGATACAATGCTTGCAGCTGATTATTTAATTGATATCGGGCCAGGAGCAGGTGCTCACGGTGGTCAGATCGTCTCACAGGGTACACCTAAGCAAGTGATGAAAAGCGGAAAGTCATTAACCGGTCAGTATCTCTCCGGAAAAAAATTCATTCCACTTCCTTCTGAGAGAAGAAAACCCGATGAGCGTTTCCTGAAGATTAAAGGTGCAGAGGAAAATAACTTAAAAAATGTGAGTGCACAAATACCATTGGGTCTGTTCACAGCTGTTACAGGTGTGTCAGGGTCTGGTAAGAGTACACTTATAAATGAGATTCTATATAAATCGCTTTCCATGAAATTGCATAGAGGCAAAGAAAAACCAGGTAAGCATAAAACAATAGAAGGTATGGAGCATTTGGAGAAAGTGATCGATATTGACCAATCACCAATCGGCCGTACACCTCGTTCAAATCCTGCGACTTATACTGGAGTATTCGATAATATCCGTGATGTATTTGCTCAAACGAATGAAGCGAAGATTCGTGGATATAAAAAAGGCCGTTTTAGCTTTAATGTAAAAGGCGGGCGTTGTGAAGCCTGTCGCGGAGATGGAATTATTAAAATTGAAATGCATTTCTTACCTGACGTTTATGTTCCTTGTGAAGTATGTGATGGTAAGCGCTATAACCGTGAAACTCTGGAGGTAAAATATAAAGGAAAAAGTATTGCAGATGTATTAGCTATGACGATTGAAGAAGCTCTGGATTTCTTCAATAACATTCCAAAGATTAAACGGAAGTTGCAGACAGTAGCCGATGTAGGTCTGGAATACATTAAACTTGGACAGCCGGCCACCACACTCTCCGGTGGAGAAGCCCAACGGGTGAAGCTGGCCAGTGAACTTCACCGCCGCTCGAATGGGAAATCCTTTTACATCCTTGATGAACCTACTACAGGTCTGCATGTGGATGATATTTCCCGTCTCTTAAAAGTGCTCCAGCGACTTGTCGATAATGGGGACAGCGTATTGATTATCGAACATGACCTTGATGTCATCAAAGAGGCGGATTATATACTCGATCTGGGCCCTGAAGGCGGGGATAAAGGCGGAGAAATTATTGCTACCGGTACACCTGAAGAAGTAGCGGAAACTAAAGCCTCCTATACTGGCCATTATCTCAAGCCAGTATTGGAACGTGATCGTAAACGGATGGAGGAAAGGTTACAGTCCAAGGAGAAAGCAGCCAACGAGTAGATGTTTTGACGCCTCCCTCCAAGTTCAGTATCGTGGTGGATAGGTTAGATTGATGGCCAAGGGAGAGAGCTTCTCTTTTGGTCTATAAACACAAACCAGGCACACACAGAAATCATCTAGTTGAGATTTCTGGTCATCAGGATGTTTAGACAGGAGGAATTCGCAATGAAACCAATTAGTCAGACCGAAGTTCAAAAAAAGATTGACAGCTTGGCTAAAAAGGATGTATACGTACATTTAGAAACTACTAACGGGGCCTATGCGAGCCACTTTGATGAGGAAGCCTATAATGTTGGTGCGTTTATTCGTAATGCCCACGTTAAATACCAGCATGGTAAAATCGTCAGCACAGGAGGTTCCTATCGTGTAGGTCTAAAATTAGATATTGGATGGATTTACGCAGAAGGGGTGAGCGATTTTGAAATTGATGATAAGAATCGTTTACTTATGGCCGGCCATGATCGTGAAGGACGTTTAATGGTGGCTTTGGAAATAAGTGAAACTCCATTTTCACATGAGGCTGATCCTGATGAGTGAAGAACACGTAGTCGTTATATTTCCACACCCTGATGATGAATCTTTTGGTGCTTCAGGCACGATAGCTAAGTATAGAGAGCAAGGTATTCCAGTTACTTACTTATGTGGCACACTTGGTGAAATGGGCAGGAATATGGGGAATCCTGTGTTTGCTAACCGGGAGACCCTGTCCTCCTACCGTAAAAAAGAACTGGAAGAAGCAGCGAAACAGCTGGACATTAATGTCGAGTTTCTAGGTTATCGGGATAAGACTCTTGAATTCGAACCTATCGAGAAAGTCGCCAGTCATCTTAAAGAAAAGATTGAGGATCTAAATGCTACGCTGGTTATTACCCATTATCCAGGGTATGCCGTCCATCCGGATCATGACGCGTTAGGTGCTGCAGCCGTAGAAGCAGTGAAAAAGATTGATTCGCATAAACGCCCGGACGTATGGATGCATGCCATTTCTAACAATCATGAAGCCGATCTTGGTGAGCCTGAGTTGATTTATGATATCACACCTTATTGGGAGCGCAAATTAGCCGCAATAAAGGCACACCTTTCTCAGGCTGACGGAATGATGAGTTTATTAAATGACCAGCCAGAACAGTTGGAACGTTTGAAAACCGAAAGGTTTTACCGTTATTCGTTTACGTAATAATTATGACACCTTGGAATTGACAACGCCTGTCTTTTTCAAGGTGTATTTTTAATTGGTTTTTTTACTCCAATTGCCGGGAATGCTTTACTAATGAGAAAAGGAGATGGTAGGGATGAACGAAGAGCGCATGAAGATTTTAAAAATGATTGAAGAAGGCAATGTATCAGCCGAAGAAGGGGCTAAGCTTCTCTCTGCTGTAGAAAACAGGGAAGCAGATGAATCAAAAGCAGAAGAAAAAGAAAAAAAGAAATATGGAATTAAGAATTTTCTCGGCGATGCTGTTGAAAAAATAAAAAACACTGATTTTGATCTTTCGTTTGGTGAGTATGTCGAGTTTGATTATGAGACAAAATCCGAATCCGATGATTTTAACGATATAGACATTTCGATTGCTAACGGTTCACTTGATGTAGACACATGGGAGGAGGACTATGTAAAAGCCGCTTATCACGTGCGAGTTTATCAGGTCGATACTGAAGAAGAGGCGAGGAGTCACTTCTTAGCAGATGGCCAATTTGATATTCATAATGGGCTCTTACGTTTAGCCAGTCCCTCTAAGAAAATTAAAACGTTCGTTCACCTCACCCTTCCTAAAAAGAGATATGACTTTATTAAATCCAAACTGGCAAACGGCACCATCACCGTTAATCATATGGATAGTGATTACTACCAGCTCAAAACTTCCAATGGAAGGATTCAGTTGAACAGTGTTGTTGGGGAAACCTGTAAAGTTGAGACAGGTAATGGAGCTATTACGGTCGCCGACGGTGTATTTGATACATGTGAAATGGATACTTTGAACGGTGCCGTTACACTGGGCGGTGACTTTGGAAAAAGTGATGTGTCTGCTGTAAGTGGAAGCATCACAGTCGATCATTTTGGAGAAAAAGCCCATACTGGTTTCTACAAAGCCACTACAGGCAGCATTAAAGTGTCTCTGCCCAAACATAAACGGGTGGATGGAAAGCTCCGTACAAACTTTGGCAGCTTAAATTGTCAGATCGATAATTATAAGATTCTGGATGACAAAAAAGAGGTAGTCAATAAACAATTAACGTTTGAAGCATTTGAAGAATATGAATCTGCTTATCATTTAGAGGCGGAAACGAAAACAGGCTCGGTTACGGTTTCTCCTTGCGGTCAAGAATGAATAATCTTATAGAAGAAAGCGGGTGATCTATGTGAAAAGCTGGCTGTTGCACATTTTGGTAAATGCGATCGCAATTATTGCTGTCGGCACTTTATTTGAGTCGATCCATATTGATGGCGTCGGCGGGGCCTTATTGGCTGCTTTTATACTGTCGATTTTAAATGCGATTGTCCGTCCCATTCTAGTTGTATTAACCCTGCCCATAACGATAGTTTCACTGGGGCTGTTTCTGTTAGTCATTAATGCTATTACCTTATGGCTGACCGATGTATTCCTCGGCAGCACATTTGAAATAGCAGGCTTTGGAATGGCTATAATTGCGGCTATTATTATATCGATTATTAATTTAATACTGAATAGCCTGATTAAAGATATGAAATAGAAAAAACCGTTCAAGCACCTATTGCTTGAACGGTTTTTTTGGCCCTACACGAAGTAAGGTCGATCGACGTTGCCACAGGACGTGGCGATCTTAGTCGATCCTCCGTACCATAAGCCTCCTGAATGCTAACTGCAGTAAAAGTTTTGCCTTCGTGCCGTGTACTTATGCCCTTAACATGATTCTAAAGAAAGGAGTCTATTGTTCATCGCTTCCTCCGAATGGGTTTTCCTGGAAAGGTCGTCAAGGCGAGCACTTGTCCCCTTACCAGGAAAACCTGAATGAAGACCTTAAAAAAGAAGCGTAAATGCTTCTCTTCTTAAAGATGGTCAAAAGCGTGAGGGGTTGACAGTTTCTTTCATACCAGGAGGCTCAGTACATACCTACGGAAAGTGTTCAAGAGCTGAATCGCCCTGATAGACAAAATCGTCATAAGCAGGAAAATAAATAGGGATGTGATCTTTCATTCCGTTGAATTTCCTACTTATGACGCGAGTGTCTGGGCGATGCAGCTATCCGAAATCGGCCCCCCGAAGCACCTTCCTCATAACCAATATCTCGAAAATAAGTCTTACTCAATGCTTTACTGTAAGATCAAAAATTAGAATTAACATAGACTTCCAACTATGTGATGTTGAGCATTTGGATGGGTGATTTCCTGCTCTCACCCCTGTTTTTCTTACAGCGCGCAGGGT
>NZ_JBAPTY010000447.1:0-11100 GCF_049282395.1 Halobacillus sp.
GAGTATCTCCTTGGGTGTTTTTACTTATTACTTAAGGTACCCTTTTGTATTTATCTGAAACCATTTAACCGGACAATCGTACTAAGGTTAAGGAACGTATTTCCTAAACAGAAGATTGGAAGGAGGATGGAATGCCGGAATGGTTTAATATTCAAATACAGGACAGATTCGAATTTTTATCACTGAGTCATCTGATTATGCTCGCTATTCTTTTTTCGGGAATTGCTTTGCTGCTGATTTTTCACCGTACTTTACGAACAAATAATAGGCTGCAGCAATCTGTCAGGTGGAGTTTATTTGTTCTATTACTCGGTTGCGAAATTGGGCAGACGATCTGGGGACTAGCGAACAACAACTGGAATATGGAAGATCATGCACCGCTTCATTTGTGTGGAATCGCATCTTTCCTTGGAATGGGTGCTTTGCTTTTTTATCGGCACAAAGTCATACAGATTGTATATTTTATTGGGATTATTCCGCCGGTCGTAACCTTATTAACGCCGGAGGTATTCTACTCGTTTCCGCATTTTCGATTTTTGAAATTTTTCCTGCACCATATGGCTTTAGCCTGGACCGGCATATTTCTAATTCTGGTCAGTTCTGCACGTATCACATTCCGTTCGCTTCTGATGATGTTCGGTTATTTGAATCTTTATGCTGCTTTTATCTTTTTCCTTAACCTGAGAATCGGAACGAACTACTTGTTTCTGGCCGGCACGCCCGATGTGAGTACCCCGCTTGATGCACTCGGGGAAGGGGCATGGTACTACGTCAATTTAGAGCTCTTCTGCTTTGGAATATTTTTAGGAATGTATGGGTTGTATCGTTTTATAACATTTATGAGAAATTGGAAAAAGAGGTTCGGGTTAAAAGAAGAAAAGTACCATGATCTATAGAAACAGATTGTAAAAATACATACAAAAGAAGCCGCATCTCAGACCAGAGCCTGGATGCGGCTTCTTTTTTAATGCTGTGCTTCCGTTTCCTTCAGTTCGTATAAAGGAACTTCCTGGAAAACATTCGGCTGATCCACGGGGTGAATTCTTGCGGTTTCACTTCTCTCAATAACCTCTTCGATGTAAATCGGTCTGTCGTCATGGGTAACCGCAATCATTTCGGGGGAGTGGAAAATTTCTTTAGCGCGTTCTTTATTCATGAGCAGTATCCTCCTTTTTCATATCTCTAATGTTTACATCAAACGTCAGAGCTATTCTCTAAAGAGGGTTTTTCCTATTGTAAAATTTCTTGAAGAATCGGGTCCTGATCCAGAAAATCCAATGCTTTACGTTTATATTTCTCTTCATGCAAATACGTATAGCGGTGCGGTTTGATTTCTGGACTTTTTTCAATGGCCATTTTGAAATCCGTTTTCCTTACCTCAAGTGTTTTTATGTGATCAAAAAAGCCTGTCCGTGTAAACACTTTCTGCATCCGTTCGGCACGATGTTCCTGTACGTTTGCCATAATATAAGTTGCAATCCCCACCTGGATTCCATGCATGTGAGGACGTTCAGCGTACTTATCGAGCGCATGGGAAATCAGATGTTCCGAGCCGCTGATGGGTGCGCTGTTTCCGCTGATAATGGTGGCCACTCCGCCCATCGTTAACGAACTGACCAGCTCTTTTAAAAAAGTAGGATCCTGGATGTCGTGCATAGGAGTGCGAACAAAGCTGTTCACCGCTTTTTTACTGAGCATGGACGCGAAAGCATTTACCCGGCTTACACCCTGACGATCTTCGAATTCCCAGTCATAAAGGGCGGTAATATTGGACATTAAGTCTCCTACGCCAGCTAAGATAAAAGGGGGAGGGGCGTTTTGAATGATATCAAGATCGGCGATGATGCCATACGGAACTTTGGCAGGAACCGTTGTTTTTTTCCCTTCAATCAGCAGCGAGCAGTTACTGCTTGCGAATCCATCGTTTGAGGCTGACGTTGGAATGCTGATAAAAGGAGTCTGTCGTGAAAAGGCCATGTATTTTCCGCAGTCAATCACAGCACCTCCGCCCACCGCTACGATCGCATCATACATTTGTAAAGAAAATGCCTGCTTAATCAGATCATGAACCTCGGCATGCGGCTGCATAAGGACTGTATCCACTTTGGTAGTTGAAAGAGAATCTTTGATGTTTGCCTCCCATTGATCCATCGTAAATGAATCAAATAGCATCAGGATATTTTCAAATCCATGGCGGTCAAAAATCTCCTGAAGATGGTAGATGATGCCGCTCTTAATTTCCAGAATAGCTGGAATCGGGATATTGGTAATGGGATTAGTCATAAGACAAAAACCCTCTTTTCTCTAAATCAGCCTGGATGTCCTTAAAGGTTGTCACAGGAGTATAGGCGACATTTTTTTCGCTTAGTATCTCCTGCAGAGCATCTTTCGCAAAGGTGGCATCGGCATAGACAGCTGGATGCGAATCAGGCTCGCTGTCGCCGGCGAAGTGAACAGTTTCGTATTCCTGTTTCAGCTCCTGAATCACTTTGGATTTATCGATGCCGTAGCGTTCCGAATGATGCCGGTGGGAAGGATCAATGTTTAAATGAACATTTTGGTCCTCATAATATCCTTCATTAGAGAAAACGGTCACATTCTGAATGTTGTATTCTTTTAAAATGTGATGAATGTAGTAATCGGTCCCCGCACTTAAAATATAAAAGTCTCCGCCATTGTTCTGTACGTGCTGAATGAAAGCCGGCACGTACTCATCAATCGGGATATTGAGAATATCCTCGATAATCTGCTCCTCATGCTGGTTGATGGATGTGAAGATCGAGCGTAAAAATTCGATGTCCTTCATCTGACCTGCTTTCCACTTTTTAAAAAGGTCTCTCCCTTCCGGATAGTATTTCTCAATGATTACCCAGTAAAAGTCTTTATTTGAAATAGTACCATCAAAATCTGAAACGAATGCCCATTTCTTCATCGTTCATCCCTGGTTAATAAAAATTAATGAAATCTTATAATCGCCCCATAACCAAGAAAAGGGACATTCCGTGAAGATTCTCACTTCATTCTTTAGAAGGGCTTTCGCCCTACCATGCACCTAAAGTACAAAGTTTTCCAAAGTGCCCTGTTAGGGCCGGCATAGGGCATTAACCATTCCTTCTAGGTCAGTCAATGCCAACTTTTATTAACCAGGATTTACACCTCCTTAGGTTGAATTCCTTGGTTATCGTATTTTAACGTTTTGTGTATAACGTTCCACAGCTTCCAACTGTGGTTCTTTTTAAACTTTTGAATGTTTCTCACATAACTCTTCAATCGTTTCTTTCGAGCTTGTTGTTTTTCGGTCAACTCATCCATTTCTTCCATAGAACGGATAGCTGAATTTAGCTTTGTAGAAACCATTTTCTGTAGATATTCTAAAAGATACTTCGGTATCTTTTCATCAAAACTCATCCCTCGTCTCGCGATAACAAAAGATGCTGCTTCGTGAATAGACATGCCGTACATTTCTTGGTACTTAAAGCATCCGATTACTGATGTATAAGCTGGGTTGGTTTTCTTTACTTTTAAACCGTTGCGATTCGCTCTGCTGAATAATGCATTATGTAATTTATTTTTTGAAAAGGAATGAAGCAATCGGTTCGTTTTTTTGTTGGTATCGTGGTCTTGTTTTAACTTTATATCTTCTAATACCAGACCACCCACGTTTTCTTCTAAAAGGTAATTAACCACGTCACGTGCCATCTCGCCAGAGAGGTTAGCTCTGCGATTGGAAGATACATATTCCATCTCATGGCAATAAAAAGTGCGGTGTTTAATCTTATTCCCGTGTCGGTTTGCAATACTAACGGTTACACGGTCGATATTTATATCAATCCCTGCAACCAGGTCCGCATTAAAGTCATCTCGTCCTTTCAACTCTTCTCCATGTGTTGCGGTATCATACGTAATGAAGACATAATAAAACCCATTTTTTCTGCGAATTTCAATGGAGTAAGGTTTATATGAGTGAACGGCTTTCTTATTTTTGAATCCAACAACATCAGGCATAACTACATCTACAATTTCACTGTAGAACTTTTCTGGTAGTTTAAGCTTATATCGCAAACGTGGAGCTCTTTTATTTCCTTCGGAAAGTAAAGGATTAGCTATTTCTAAGTAGAACCCTCCATCATGCTCATCGTAAACAACACGAGTGTTGAGATTACCGTTTTTAGCTTTGTCACCACGAGCATAGAGCATGTTGGATCTTAGGTCCTTCCATTCCTGATTAGAAATATTACCTTTCATACGCTTTTCGAAATTCTTTCTACCGCCAAAAATCACCTTAGGAATCGTGCCGTGGTCGCGGCACTGGACAAGATAATTTCTTCGGGTATTCAATTTATCAATACGCGATTGAATACCTTTTGTGACAACCTCCAAAGAGGAATTCTTCGGCTTTTTCTTTCCAGACTTATAGTCTTCAATTTTCGCGGAAGATTTCTCGATTTTGGAATCCAAATTTTCAATTTGATAAGGAAGAAGTTCCTTTTGGCTAGAAATGATTTGTTCCGCCTGCATAACCGCATCCTCGGCGTAACGTTTATTCATATGGAACTTAGCGTTAACAAGTTTAATCAAATCTCGTTTCTTATAACCTTCTAAAAGGCGGTTAAAAGAAAATCTAAGCGTAGAACCGAAAACGCGCATGAGCTGGTCCAATTCCATTACTCGAAATCCATTAGGAACTTCTATTATCGCTTGCCTCGTCGTTTTTATTCAACTCACCACCTTTTAGAGCATTTTCAACTTTTTCTACGACCTTTTTCCCACCTCGTTTACCATAAATTCGAGCAGAGAATGAGGTTGTGATAGCCATTAAGTCTTCTACAAGTTCAAGTTCGCGTTCTTCATCTTTATTGTTCTCTTCGAGCACAACTAATTTACTCCCATTGTCTTCAATGTACTTTTTCAAGTATTCAAAGCCGAATCTAGCGAGTCTATCTCTATATTCAACGAGGACAGTAGCGTTTTTCACACTTTTCACTTCATTTAGAAGCTTCATCAATTGTCTGCGATTTTCATTAATCCCACTGCCTACTTCTTTAAAAATACCCTCTATCTTATATCCCTTTTCAAGGGAATATTGAGTTAGTCTTGATATTTGCCTATCTAAGTTCCCGGCTTCTTCTTGTTTCTTGGTAGACACTCTGGCGTAAATGTACAAGTTATTTTCAATTTCAACCTCAGATTTTTGTAATTCTTCACCACGAGCCAACCGTTCTATGTACGCTTTATCAAACCTGCGATGGCCGTTGGGTGTTTTGTAGTAATCAAGTTTTCCGTTGTTCGACCAAGCCCTTACGGTTTGGGTGTCAACTCCTAAAATTTTTGCAACTTCTCCGATTTTCAAATGAGTGTTCATGGTATCTGTCCTTTCGAATAAGGCTATTATACCAAAAACCAGAAGAAAATTCATTATTTTTAATTAAAAAACATAAGAATATTTGTTCCTGTTTAAGCCTCCACTGCCGTTTTCTATAGTGTAACAAAATTTTCTACAGACTGATGAATTGAAAAAGCTTCATGTAAGTCAGAAAAACGACTATTTCTTATTGGGTAGCTTCCCCAAAAATCTATATGTCACTTGCACCTCAACCAATTGGAAGGCTTGTATGATATATGCCGTTCTCAATTCTATTTTTTTCCATAGATTATAAGGAGGGGAGGTGTAAAAATGCCTGTTATTTTAAAAAAAGTGCTAATCTACACGGTCAAATCTGGCGATACGCTCTTTTCAATTGCCAGTCGTTTGGGCAGCACGGTAGCTGCAATCGAAAGGGCGAACCATTTGTATCCGCCTGTGACAGATCGGGGATTCATTTATCCTGATGATGTTCTGGTCGTGCCTACCTCAACATCCGATCCGATCATGACCCATATCGTGACGAACGGAGATACCTTAACGGCTATCGCTCAAGCGTTTGACACTCATGTTGACCTTCTTACGGGAGTGAACAACATATCTAATCCAAACGTTATTAATGTAGGGCAGAGACTGCTTGTTCCGGCGTTCACCTATAAAATTGTCACGGGTGATACACTGTATTCCATTGCGAGACAATTTGGGGTAAGCGTGGCGGACCTGGAGGAAGCCAATGCTGATCGACCCGGTTTCCAAAGAGATGTGATCTGGCCGGATTATCATCTTATAATTCCGCTCCCGACTTCAAGGAATATTTTTGTGACCCGTCCTCTGCCAGGTTCCACTTTTAACAAGGGGGATAAGGTAGAAGGATACGCGAGAGTATTTGAAGCAGTCGTTAATTATCAACTAAGGGACAGTAATGGCGTCGTGGTGTCTAACGAACGTTACGCAATGACGGACCAAGGTGCTCCAAAATACGGATTTTTCAGCAGTACTGTTCCATTTGACCGACAGCCTACAGCCGATTCGGGAGAACTGTGGGTTTACAGTCGAAGTGCTAAAGATGGCAGTATTCAGGATCTTGTTAAAATCAAGATAAACTTCTAGTGAACAGTCAGCCTTCTCAAACGGAAGGAGGCTGTTTTTTTGTGCAGAAGAAATTGTTTCTTTGCAGAGGAGGATAAGGTATATTTTTAATAACATGACCAAGGTTTGTAAGTTTGGTCGAAACTTGGACGTGCACAGACTTTATGGAAACTGAAATTTTTTCTCATCCGATGCCATTTCTTAATTTTTATAATGGGAGGAGCAAGGGTTATGAAAAAAGCAGTGTGGATTGTATTGCTTGCTTTGATTCTGGGAGGGTCAGGAACATTAATCTCATTTCAGAATACGAAATCGTTAGAAGAGGAAAAACGGGAGGTACATAAGCAAGAAGCCTTTACGGCGAGTGAAATTCAAGGCATCAATGTAGATACTTCATCGGCCGATGTCCAATTCATCGAAGGAAAAAGCAATCAAATTCAAGTGACGCTAAGCGGATATGCCTGGAAATGGAAGCAGTATTCGTATCAAGTGGAAGAGATGGACGGCGAGTTAAAAATACAGCTTGAAAAAAATCCTGGGCTCGGACTTTCTTTTGGTTTTATCCGAGGTGATGACTTGAAATTGCTCATCGAAGTACCCGAGCAGAAACTGGCATTCGTAAAAATTAACACCTCTTCATCCGAAGTAAGCCTTAGTGATCTACAAGTCAATCATCTGATTGCTTCTACAAGTTCCGGTGATATAGAAGTATCCAATCTGCAAATGGAGGAAAAGCTGAATATCCATTCTTCCAGTGGAGATGTAACGATGACAGACATTAAGGGGCCGAACGCTGTAGTCGACTTGTCAACAAGCAGTGGAGATATAGAAGGAACAGGACTATTAGTTCATGAAATGAAGGCTGATTCTTCCTCGGGCAAAGTGGATGTATCGCATAAGCGTCTGGCCGGAAATCTAACAGCCAATACGTCGAGCGGGGATGTTACATTTTCGTTTGAAGAAGAACCTCCATCGTTTATGCTTAGCTATCAATCAAGTTCAGGAGACGAACGCATTCAACTGGATGGTATTCATTATGAGAGAAGAGCGGAGCATGAGGTGAAAGGTCATAAAGGAGATCAGAAATACCAAATCGTAGTGGAAACGAGTTCTGGAGATTTTACATTGTACTAAATGGTCCTGTCAAAGCCGTGACTTTAACGAGTGAATATGATGTAACCAGGGACTTCCTCTTGACGGAGGCCCCTGGTTTTATTATTTAAAAGTGACTTTTTGCGCCTACATATTTGGTTTTCCAATAAGAGCTGGAAAGCTTTTGAGTCCTGACTCCGTGAGAGGTAGCGGCAATAAACTCACCGGCCCCCGTGTAAATACCTACAAATGAAACCTTGCCTTTTCCGGCTGTATCAAAGAATACGAGATCTCCAAACTTTAAATCGGATTGTTTCTTAACGACTTTTCCTTGCTTGTATTGATCCGCACTTGTGCGGGCGATTTTCTTTTTAGCAGCAGAGTAGGAATAGATGTATTGAGTAAATCCGCTTGCATCAAAACCTTTAGGCGTCGTCCCTCCCCATTTGAACGGGGCCCCTTCGTACCTCTCCGCTACGGCAGACACTTCCTCACCATAGTTAATCGAAGCTTCTGCTTTTGAAAAAGGGGTGAAGACAAATACAGCAACTAATGAAAAAATGACCGAAGCATACACCCAACACCTTGACTTCCTAACAGCAACATTCATCCTTTTGACCTCCTGAAGTTAAATTCGCCAAACAATAATTATAGTATTGTTGCTATTTTTCGTTTATTCCTCCGACGAATATGAAAAGTTTTCGACATAGATTTCCACGGCAACCAATAGAATAAGGAATAAACTAAACCTGCTAGATTCGCTAGATCCGCATGGTTAATAGCTCTCTCATAAAAAGTAGAGGAAGACCATCATCCTCTACTAGTTAGCGCACGGCCCGAAAGAGTTAGCGCACGGCCCAATTGAGCCTGCCCACTGTCCAATCGATCCAGCGCACGGACCAATCAAGCTGTCCAACACGCTCCATCTTCTATAACACACCTTTAACTCTTCCGATTAAGAAAACGAAACTTTTTCCTCACAATTCTATCGACTTCCTACTATCTATAAGCCATTACTCTTCTAAATAAATATCTACGCGATGATTCCGAGTAACAGTGCACAGGCCTTCGTCATACTTTGATTGGGAAAGTGTCTTTTACTGTAAAAGAGCGTTTCCTAATTAGGAGTAAATCTGAATAAAGATGGAGGTTCCCCATATGAATCAGTTTCAAAATGAACTTCAGCATTTAGATGTCGGCGAATTTCATGCCCAGCAGTTAGTGCCGAGTGAGCAAGCTCACAATTATGGCCAAGATTCTCGATTAATTGGTGGTTTTGGATTTGTATGTTTTGGCTGCTTTGGCTGTTTCCGTTGCGCTGGCTGCGGAGGCTGCGGAGGCTGTGGAGGTTGTGCCCGTTGCGCTGGCTGCGGAGGCTGCGGAGGCTGTGCGAGATGTGCACGTTGTGCCGGCTGCGGTCGCTGCGGGCGTTAAGATTTCTACATTTATATATACTTTTTTCCTTCCCCTGCAGAAACGCTCTGCAGGGGTACTTCTATTGATGAAGTCATATGAGACAAAGGGAGGTACATAGAATCGTAGAAGGAAGTCAGCACAGTTGGTAAGGAGGAGTGTCATAGTGAATGTAAAACCTTCGATGCGTTTAAAGGTAAAGAAGGGTACTTTTTTCATGCCGGAACCGGACGGGAGTGTTTATTTCCGAAACAATGCAGGATCATTTCGGATGGAAGGAAAGGCTATTCATCAATGGGTTGAAAAATTGATACCTATGCTCAATGGAGAACATTCATTGGCCGATTTAACGGAAGGATTGTCGCAGCCCTATCATGCGCGCGTTTACGAGATGACGGACGTTCTATATAACAATGGATTTCTTCGGGATGTGAGTGAAGATCGTCCTCATCAGCTGCATCCGCAGGTGGCGGAGAAGTTCGCTTCTCAAATAGAATTCCTGGAGAGTTTCGGCGATTCTGCCAGCTTCCGGTTCCAACAGTACCGTCAGAAAACAGTAGTCGCTGCTGGGGAAGGAAGCATGCTGCTCGGATTAGTGTCAGCGCTTCTTGCCTCTGGTTTGTCGGGATTTCATGTCATTCTAACCGATGAGAACGAAAGCAGCCGGCGTCGAGTGAGGGAGCTTGAAGCCTGGGCGAGGGAAACGGATCCTGAGGTACGCCTCAGCATAGCTCTGGAACCCCCTTTCTCCTGGGAGCAAGAGGTCGAACTGTATGATGCTGTTTTTTACGCTTCACATCAAGACCATCATGAAGAACGGAAATCTCTTCTTACTGCGTGTCATAAGAAACATAAATGGTTTATTCCTATCCTATGCAGTGAAACGGAAGGGTTTGCGGGACCTATGGAACGAGCGGGATCGGATTATTGTTTTGAATCGGCGTGGCGTAGTCTTCACAGAAAGGAAGCAGACGAGGGGGAGCCGGGCAGATTTATTTCGTCACCAGCGGCAGCGATGCTTACAAATGTGGCTGTGTTCGAATGGTTTAAGAAGATGACCGGGGTGCCGAATGTTCATCCTTCGCACCATATGTTTGTGCTTACGGACGAAACCCTTGAGGGAAAATGGCATCCGTTTAAACCCCATCCGCTCGTAACGGGTCATATAGCGGCCGAAAGGGTGGAAGACGGTTTAGAGAAAACGAAGGATAAAGAAGCGGATCCGGAAAAAGAATGGTTCTTTTACTTTAATGAGTTGGCGACCGGGCCATTAGGGATTTTCCATCGTTATGAAGAAGGAGATCTTCCCCAGCTGCCTTTATCCCAATGCGAGGTGCAGGTGGTAGATCTTCACTCTGTGAACCCGCATCCAGGTATGCTCTGTGCAGCCATGACCCATGAAGAAGCGAGACGGGAAGCAGGATTTGCTGGTATTGAGCAATACCTTTCACCTCTGAAAAAAGACATCCTAAATTCGTTAGACGCTGCGATGAACCGTACAGCCAGGCTTTATTTAGGAGCAGGGGAAGCCGGTACGAGAGCAGCCCTCAGCCGGGCACTTACCAACTTACTTGAAGAACACCTGCAAGTAACTGGGGCAGAAGTGACGCCTGCGAGGCTTGAGTTAAACAGGATTGAAGATGATCAATGCCGGTTCTATTACCAAGCCTTACAAACGCTAAAGAAGAACGTGGAGCTAGGGATAGGGGAAGATGCTTATGGTTTTCCGGTCGTTTGGACGAAAGCCAGGAATCAGAAATGGTACGGAAGTGTCGGATTCACACGCACACTCGCTTTGCGCGAAGCATTACGTCGTGCTTTGATGGAGGAGCAAAACCCTAGCCGCACGTTTGTATCAGACACTTGTTTTGTCCAGGAGAAGGATAAGGATGGAGATGGAGTCGTCCACTCCCTTGATATTCCCTCCTGTGAGTCAGATGACCCTGAGGTTCTCAAGTCTGTCATTCAGCGTTTGAAAAAAAGCCATCAAGATTTTTTCTTTATAAAAGTAACCATGGACCCTTTTAAAGGCGATGGGATTATTGATCTCTTCGGAGTGGTTGTGAGAGAGGAGGAGACAGGGTGAATTCCACCATTGCACTGGTCGGTAGAGGAAGACTGCTTCATCTGACAGCGGAAGAGCT
>NZ_JBAPTY010000448.1:0-3538 GCF_049282395.1 Halobacillus sp.
CCCTGTGTGGCCGGCTTAGTAATTGTGTTTACCTCAATCATGCCCTTAGCCTTATTATTGAAATGGATAATACCTGTGGCAACATCCTCTATTTCCTTTAATTGATTGTTTCTTGCAACTTCTCCATAAACTGTATCTATATCTCCTAATAGCCACACGAGTAAATCAACTAAATGAATGCCCTGGTTGATGAGCATTCCGCCATCATGCTCCCAGCTTCCTCTCCAAGCAGCTGATTCATAATACTCTTGGGAACGATTGATTCTAGCAGAAACCGTCCCCATATATGGTTTTCCAAGAGTGCCTTTTTCCAATAGTTTTTTTAATTTCAAGAAAATAGGTCGATATCTTAGCTGATGACATACAAGCACTTTCTTTTGCTTTAAACGAGATAATTTTATTATTTCATCAGCATCCTGAATAGAAAGAGCCAATGGTTTTTCAACGATTACATGTTTACTTTCTTGTAAAGCTTGTTTGGCTATTTTGGCATGAAGGCTTGATATGACGGTGATTATAATTATATCTATTTCAGGGTCATGGATTAGGTCCTGATAATCTCCGTACTGTTTGAGGGAAGCGCTGCCCACAATATTTTCCTGATAAAAAGAGGCAGTTTCTTCCATTCTGCTTTTTTGCACGTCGCTGACGGCATGTAATTCTACACTGTCCAGCCTGATTATCGATGCTAAATGTTTTTTAGAAATATAGCCGCACCCGATTATTCCTGCCTTCCACATTGTAATAAACCCTCACTTTCACGTAACGCAGTAATGACCTCATCCTGATTCTCGGTACTAAGAAAAGGAAATAAAGGTATCGCAAAAAGTCTTTCTGAAAGCTGTTCAGCAATAGGAAAATCCCCCACTTTGTACCCTACGTGATGATATGCATCCTGAAGATGAAGGCAGCAAGGATAGTAAATCCCTGTTTGGATGTTTTTCTTATGCAAGCATTCAATGATTTGTTTTCGATTCTTAGATTCAATGCAATATAGATGATAGACATGCATACAGTTCTCGGCAGTCTTTGGCAGTTTCATATGTTTAATCCCTTGAAGCTTATAGTGGTAGCGTTCTCCTAAAGCGATTCTCTGTTTATTCCATTGGTCAATGTGGCGCAATCCCACCATCAATATGGCCGCATGCAGCTCATCCAACCGACTGTTATACCCAATGTGTTGATGATGGTATTTTTTAATGCTGCCATGTACCCTCAAGGAACGAATCTTTTGGGCCAATTGGGCATCAGATGTGCTAACCATCCCCCCGTCACCTAACGTGCCGAGGTTCTTTGTCGGAAAAAATGAAAAACAACCTGCGTCCCCTAAGCTACCTGCTGGTTTCCCTTTATACGTTGCACCATATGCCTGACAAGCGTCTTCAATTACAAGTAAGTCATGCTCACAAGCTATTCGATTGATTGCATCCATTTCGGCACACTGTCCAAACAGATGCACAGGAATAATGGCTTTCGTAGATGAAGTTATTTTTTCTTTGATTTTATTTGGACAAATCGTATATGTCTGAGGATCGACATCTGCGAATACAGGTTTTGCACCTACTCTGGAAATAGCTTCGGCTGTAGAAAAAAAAGTGAATGGAGTGGTGATGACTTCATCTCCCTCCCCTATGTCATAAGCGTCAAGAGTAAGTATTAATGCATCTGTACCATTGGCAACAGCAACTGCACTTCCCACCCCTAATTTTTCTGCAATCGTTTCCTCTAACTGATTTACTTTCGACCCTAATATATATTGACCGCTTCTCAGAACTTTTCTCATTTCATCCATTAACTCAGCTTCGATCACTTCGTACTGCTTTTTTAGACTAATTAACGGAATCATTGCAAAAACTCCCTTACCCATATTCAATCCATACTGTATTAATTTATTTTAAATCCGCCCAACTGTTCCGAATTATTTACAGAACATCCACGTGGATCCTGTAACCCCTTTGATTGGTTGGCATATAAAAAAAGTACATCAGGATTTATGAAGGGAATTAAAATATTTCATACGAGCATAAAAAGGAAGATAAAATTGATATGACTAAAAATATGATGAATACTGCGGATTCAAATCCAGTTATAGGGGTAGTAGGACTCGGCTATGTCGGTCTGCCTGTGGCGATAGGATTTTCTAAAGAATACAAGGTCATAGGATATGATATTAACGAAGCTAGAATCAGTTCTTTAAACCAGTTTTATGACTATACTCACGAGATTACTGAAACACAATTAAGAGAAGCACGTATTAAATTTACATCGAACGAAAAAGACCTGGGCATCTGTAACTTCATAATCGTGGCAGTTCCTACACCGATATCAGTCAATCATGAGCCGGATTTGACCTACTTAAAGAACGCCTCCACAATTTTAGGGAAAAACCTTGCCGCAGGGACAATTGTGGTATATGAATCGACCGTTTTTCCAGGAGCAACAGAGGAAGTGTGTCTCCCGATTCTTGAGAGAGAATCAGGTTTAGAAGCAGGATCTGACTTTTACGTAGGATATTCTCCAGAAAGAATAAATCCTGGAGATAAGGACCATACATTTCAAACAATTAATAAAATCGTAGCTGCTCAAGATAAAGAAACATTAGACACCATCCATTCGATATACCAACGTGTAATTACTGCCGAAGTGTATAAAGCTGCCTCGATTAAAGTTGCCGAAGCTTCTAAAATTATTGAAAATACACAAAGAGATATAAATATCGCATTTATGAATGAGATTTCAATAATATTCAATAAATTGGGAATCAATACGCATGAAGCCATTGAAGCAGCCTCCACAAAATGGAATTTCAATCCCTATTATCCAGGTCTCGTGGGGGGACACTGTATAGGAGTCGATCCCTACTATTTAATTCATAAATCGAAATCAGTCGGATATACTCCGAATTTTATTGAATCAGCAAGGGAAATAAATGATTACATGCCAGAATATATTGTAAAAACGATGTTGGAACAAATTACGATTCAAAAAAAGAATTTAAAAGACTTCACCATTACCGTTCTAGGAGTCACATTCAAACAAAACCTTCCTGATACCAGAAATTCTAAAGCTCTTGAAATAGTAGAGAAATTAAAGAATTTAGATTTACATGTCCAGGTGTGCGACCCTCATGTCGACCATAACCACTTTGAGGATGAGTTAAAAGATTTACACCAATTAGAAAAATCTGATGTATTGATTTTAGCCGTCCCTCATAAAATGTTCACCAGCCTTCCTGTAGGTACTTTTCAAAGTTTATTAAAGGATGGAAAAGGAATCATTATGGATATTAAAGGTGCCTTAACCAAAGATGAGCTTGGAGAGGACATTACCTTGTGGAATCTTTAAATAAAAAGAATCACGTCTGTTTAATTACCAAAGAGTATGGTATCAAAATCGACTGCTTCCAGAGTAACCGTAACTTCATGAAATAGTTTCAGAAACTAAAAAACCCGCAGAATATCCCTTTTTCCGCGGGTTTTTTAGTTATTAAGCTTATTGCCCTTTATTATATTGCTCCATATAGTCTCCATTTTTATCT
>NZ_JBAPTY010000449.1:0-4851 GCF_049282395.1 Halobacillus sp.
CTTCTACCACTTGCCTCTGGCATACAGGCGGGGAAGAAGAAGTTTCATCTATTATATTAATTCTTTTACACGATTCGAAAAGTCCGTTCCGTCCATCAGCTTTTTGCCACCGCCCTGGACAAAATGCGGCTTTCCGCCTCCTTTTCCGTCGATCAGAGGCATCACCTGTTTAGCGATATCGTTCATATTGCGATCAATCGCAGCCCCGTGAGCCAGGACGAATTGCAGCTGATCTTCCTGTTCGCTGACAAGGATGAGATACGTATCGGAAGCTTCTTCAATCATCGTTTTTCCTAGCGACTGAAGTGACTTAATCGGGCGGTCCTTGAAGACGCGCTGGATCACCGGCTCTCCTTTCGTTTCTGAAATAATATGGCGCGCTTCATAATGAAGAAGCTGTTCCTCAAGCTCTGTAATCCGCTTATCCTTCTCCTTGCCTGCCTGAATCATCTCGCTCACTTCTTCGACAAGCCTCTCCTCCGGTCTTGGGACCAGTTGTTTCATGTCGGTCAAAATCCGGTGTTTCTGATCGAGCTTCTCAAGCACTCTGGATCCGCAGACAAACTCGAGGCGTACCTGCTTCTTACTTTTCGTCCAGCCTAGAAATTTCACCGCCATCACTTCACCGGTGGACGCGGGATGTGTACCACCGCACCCGTTGTAATCCACGTATGGAATGATCACGAGGCGCACATCCCCCTCGACAGCCAGTGGTTTCCTCAATGGGTATTCGTTCGCTTCCCCGGCCGTCATCCACCTGGCTTCTACAGGAATGTTCCGGCGTACAATGTCATTCACCTGCTCCTCGGCTTTTTGCAAAAGTTCCTCGGAGAGTTGATTCGTATCTAAATCAATCGTCACCGTATCGCTTCCTAAATGGAAACTCGTTGTCGGAATGCCGTAATGATCATCAAAAACAGCTGATATGATATGCTGTCCGCTATGCTGCTGCATATGATCGATACGCCGTTTTGGATCGACACTTCCATGCACTTCTTCCCCACTTTGCGGAAATTCTACCTTTATGTAATGCCGCACCTCACCGTCTACTTCTTCCACATCGATCACGTCAATGGAATTTAATGTACCCGTATCGTGCGGCTGCCCGCCGCCGGTAGGATAGAACGCTGTGGCTTTGAGTAACACATAAGGTCCGCGTTCGTCCTGATCTGTTTTGGTTACCGTAGAGTTGAATTCCAGCTGATAAGGATCTTCGTAGTAAAGCTTTCTTGTCACAGTTTATTCCCCCTGGGTTGATCGTAGTTGTACCGTCATAGTTCTATATTCTCATGGAAGTACATCACGATGATCTACTGCCTGTCATTAGTCTTAGATTTTACCATAATCCATAACTCCTTTACAGGAAACTGTCTATGAACTAAAAAGATAGCAATGACAACCATAAACTTTAACAAAACTTTTTATAAAGAGATAACTTACCTTGCATAATCCAGCCATAAAAAAACAGTGCCCCTTTTTAGAGCATCTGTTTTTTATTCATATTGATTCTCCCATTATTGGCTGTTTCCCACAGATCTACTTTTAAATCCACCCAGATTATAAGTGGCTGAGAATACTTCATTAATTCGATCGCAGTGATCCAGGAACCCATTAAGAAAACGTAAGAGTCCCTCCACCGACATCTCATCAATATTTGTCCGTTCAATTCCCCTTTGTGTATTTTCTAACAACTGAACTAACTCTTCGGTATATTGAGGTCTCCTTCCAGGGTTTAACTGCTCTACCGCACGTAAAGTATGCTCTACACAATACGTTATAGACCGTGGAAACCGCTCTTCTTCAATCAGAAAAGTAAATACTTCCTCAGGGTTCAGCGTTAACGGATGCTCCATAATAAAGGAGTCATAACCATTGGCTAACTGGAGGGCATGAAGCCAGTAATCAAACTCCTCTATATCTTTATAGTTCTTTTCCGCTAACATCTTCTCACAAGTAACCTTTAGGATTCGCGCAGTAGTTTCCGCCCGTTCTATCCACTTCCCTATTTTTATAAAGTTATAAGATTCCCCTCTCAGCATGGAAGATTCGATAATTCCCTGAAAATTTGATGACATATCAAGGAGATCGCCTAAGTGACTTTGAATTGCATTAGAATGTAAAGACCCGTTCAGCTGTTCCTTCTTCTCTAAATATAAGCGGTTGATCATCTCCCAAATAGAAGCTGGGATAAGTGTTCGGGACTCCCTTGCTTTCTCTCTGGCCAATTCCAGCAAATGAAGAAGAGAGTTATCATTTTCCCGGCTCCGTACAAGATAGTGAAGCACTTGTTCACTCTTTAAATCCGGAGCGTGTTCATCGTCGTCATTTTTAGAGGTACAGATGTCAAGAAGCACTTCCCAGTTCTGGTCCAATGTATTCTGATCCGATTCTTCCAGCATATGAATCAGCTGGCTGCTCAGGGCTCGAGCATTGGTTTCAGATCTCTCCATATACCTAGCCAACCAATAACATGAATCTGCCATTCTGCTAAGCATCGTCCTTTCCTCCTTCTGCGGTTATTATCCAAATATCCTTAAATCCGCCACCCTGAGAAGAGTTCACCACAAGGTTATCTTCCTTCAAAGCCACTCGGGAAAGTCCTCCAGGCAGCACATTGATTTCTTTCCCCTTCATCGCAAAAATTCTTAAGTCTATATGACGGGGACGGAATTCCCCTTCTTGAAGAGCCGGAGCTCGTGACAATTCAATGGTGGGCTGGGCAATGTATTCACTTGGATTTTCCTGAATTTTTTGCCGAAATGTCGTTAATTCTTCTTCAGAGGCATTTGGACCAATCATCATATCGTCTCCGCCAGAAGACCCTACATTTTTAATTACAAGTTTCTCAAGGTTCTTTAACACATAATCTCTTTGCTCTGAATCTCTTAAAAAATAAGTAGTTACATTCTTAAGAATAGGCTCTTCATTCAAGTAATAGCGAATCATCTCCGGTACGTAAGCGTAAATCGCCTTATCATCTGCTGCCCCAATGCCCACTCCATTTAAAATGGTCACATTCCCCTGGTGGTAAGCCCTCATAAGACCGGGTACACCAACTTCAGAATCTGATCGAAAGGCTTCCGGGTCCAGGTCTTCATCATCAATTCTTCGATAAATAATATCGACACGCTCAAGCCCGCTGGTTGTTTCCTTATAAACGATGTCATTCTCGACGACAAGGTCACTTCCTTCAACTAATTCAATCCCGAGCTGCTTTGCAAGAAAAAAGTGTTCATAATAAGCGGAGTTATATATGCCTGTCGTTAATAACACCGCCTGAGGTGAAGATGAAGCATTATCCGGTGCATAGCTGAGCAGAGCCTTTTGCAGCTCTTTAAACTGGTTTTCAAGTGGGAGCACACTATATCGATCAAACAGTTCTGGATACACTTTTCTGATTACCTGTCGATTTTGGTAAACATACGAGATACCGGAAGGGTTGCGCAGATTATCCTCTAATACCCGGTATTCTCCGTTTTCATCGCGAATTAGATCAATTCCCGCTAAAAACAGGGGATGACTAAGCGGCAGGTCCATACCTTTAACCTGCCCTTCCTTATAGTAGGCGCTGTTCTCGATTAGCTCTTTCGGCACAACTTCTTCCTTAATAATCTTCTTTTCACCATAAATATCTTCCAGAAAGTGACTTAACGCCTCGACTCTCTGTTTTAGTCCTTTCTCGACCTCTTTCCACTTATCTTCTGGAATGATAATAGGAACAAAATCAAATGGAGGCGTCTGTTCGGTATCATCCTCATCTGGATTAAAAGTAATGCCCTGCTTTAAAAAATGGAACCGCGCTTTTTCATGTCTTTTTCGCAATTCTTCTGCAGAAGCCACTGAGATTATATCGTTAAAAGCTTTGTAGTGGTCCTTGGGGGTTCCTGATCGGTCCATCATTTCGTCGAAAAATGTATCTGCTTGATAGTTGATTAACATGTGACTCCCTCCTTTTATAGATTCTATGAAGCTTTACCCATATAACAAGGTTTACACACAAGAAATGTAAAAAACGGCTATATCTTCTTATTCCCAGAGAGGATATTGGCTTATATTTACTATTTCATGAGTATATTCATATGAAAATTCCCCCCTGCGTCGAGATGTCTATTACTACGAAGAGTGCGCGTCTCCAAGCAATTCGGTCCACTGAAACATTACCTATTGGACCTTATAAAATAGAAAACGAAGAACACTTAAATTATATTAAAAAAATATTACAATCGGAAAACTGGTTTAACATCCATCCAAATAGTGGTAAATATTGTATATACTATTCAAGGAGGTTGATGAAAATGGCTAAGAACAATAACCAGAACCAAAATCAATCGATGACTACGGAAGAAGCAGGTCGTAAAGGCGGAGAGAAAACAAGCCGTAAATACGATCAAGAACACTTCGAGAACATTGGTAAAAAAGGCGGCGAAAAAACGTCTCAAAACCATGATCAGGAATTCTATGAAAACATTGGCCAAAAAGGCGGCGAAACGACCAGCCAGGAATACAGCAAGGAACATTTTGAGGAAATCGGCCAGAAAGGCGGCCGTAACTCAGGAAATGGTTCTACTAATACTTCCACAAACAATACGTCAACCAATAATACGTCAAACAAACAGTTTAAAACTGGCGAAAAAGCTCCAGAATCCGGTAACTATAAAGTAGATAAACTCGTAAATGGAAATAAAAGCGATAATAATAAGGAAATCAGCCTGAGTGAAGGCGACCAATTCCCGCCTTCTCCTTCAGAAAATGAAGCTGCTTACTGGGTGAAATCTTCCTAAAACTCTAAAAATACCCGGCCTTTTGTAGTTAAATACAAAAGGCCGGGTATTTTTTAATGTAGCGTAACAT
>NZ_JBAPTY010000450.1:0-4644 GCF_049282395.1 Halobacillus sp.
GAACGGGCCCATCGAAAAGAGAGGATGCTTCCCTCCTTAAACTGACTGAAATGCTTATATAACAGGTTATACCGCATATTTTAGACTAAAAAAATTCTATAAGCCCATGTGGTTTTTTCTCCTCAAGCGAGTTAAGGATAAAGCCGTTTCGAGTCTCAGATTTAGCCAGGTCCGGAGGGGGACGATGTAGACTCCTGCGGGATGAACATGATCGGTGAGACCCCGGAAGGCGAAGCCTGAGGAGGCTCAGCCCATGCCCGCGGAAAGCGAAATCGTCCCCCGAAGGACCTTCCGCTCCTCCAATGTCTCGAAACTGAGTCTTACACAAACGGGAGCTTTACCTTAAAATCAACACGGAAGTTTAACTGAGCTTTTTAAAAAAAGACCTCATGCGGCGAGGAAATACATCCATGCATAAGGTCTCTTTCAGGCGATGTTTAATCACCTTTTCCTTTTTCAAATGAGCTCCCGAGAATTAACCGCCGGCAATCATCCGTGCGAGCTGACCACAGAGCAGGGCAGCATAGGTTCCGACAATATTACCGAGAATCCCCATCAGTAACCCTACAGGCGCAAGGGCCGGCTGGAATACAGACGCGACGATAGGTGCCGAGCTTGTACCGCCTATATTACCCTGCGATCCGACTGCTACGAAGAAAAGCGGCGCTTTCAACAGTCGTGCGGCAGTGAAGATAAAGATAATGTGGATGGACAACCAGACCATTCCCATCAAAATAAATTGCGGAGCCTGTACGATATCCAGCAGATTCGCCTGGGAACCGATCGCCGTTAAGAACAAGTAGATGCCCAGATAGCCGATTTTACTCGCTCCGTAATACTCCAGATTCCGTACCTTCGTAAAGGATAGAAGAATTCCTACGGCTGTAATGATCAGGAATGTCCACGTGGACGTGTTCATCACATCAGTCTTTGGAATAAAGGATAAATCTGCGAACAACCGAACCAAATACGATCCGGCAAAACCGACCGCTATTATACCAAACAGCTGTGGCAGCTGAAGCGGCTTCGCGTTTCGCTGAACATCCGTCGCAATTTCCTCGTTCACTTTTTTAATCTGAGCGTTGTCTGCATCATTCCAGCGGTTGAAGCGGTCCTGGAAATTAGCAAATGAAATCATGATACCCATCCATCCGATGCCGACCAGCGTATCAGTCAAAATGATCGGACTCAGAATATCATCAGGTGTATCGAAGGCTTCAATCATCGCCCCCATATTGGCAGACCCGCCAATCCAGCTTCCTGCGAGTGCCCCGACTCCACGCCAGGCTTCCTCAGGAAGAATTCCCTGAAACAGGGCGAAGGCAGCCGGTCCGCCCACAACGACACCAACGGTACCAGCAAGGAACACGAGTACAGCCTTGCCTCCAAGTTTGAAGGTCGCTGGAACGTTTGTACTGATCATTAACAGAAGCAAACCAGCCGGGAGCATATACGTACCCATGAAACTGTACAAATCAGAGCTCTGCGGAATAATTCCGAAAGTAGTTGAAAGCATCGGTAGAAAGTACATCCAGATCAACGGCGGAAGATAGCCGAAGAATTTTTTAATCGGCTTAATGTTTACGGTAGATAACATAAAAACAATGCCGACAATCGCGATTAAATAAGCAAAAATCGCCATTGGTTCTTGTATAAAAGCTTGTCCAATAGTCATGCTGCATCTCCTAACTGCAAAATCCTTTGAATTGTCAAAAAATTATAGTGATAAAATTTCGCATTTTCGGAGTGTAGCACATATTTTCAGATGAGAAAATAAATATGCTTTAACAATTTAAGGTAACAAGGAAGCGAATGATTCTCGTACGCTGGGAGATTCTAAAAGCAGGAGGGATCATCATGGACGAACGCAGCTTATCAATTGAAGAATTTAACGAACTTCTGCAGCAATGGAGCGGGAACACCATCCGAATTACGAAGCATGAACTTCGTGATCAGGACACCGTTTACATGAACTTAGATCATATTGATTATTCGAAAGATACCAGAAGAATGGACGATTATGAGCCGATGCATGCCTTGCACCTGCACGGTACAGGCAGAACAGAGACGGATGCCTATAATGTTCAGCCGCTTCCATCTACGTATTACGAGATTCCTTTAGAGGACTCTACTCAGTACCAGTTTGGCGAGAACCATTTCTCCCTTGTGACTGAGCGGGGAACCTATACCATTCAGCTTATCCATTATTAAAGCGCAGCGTTTGTCCCGGGTGGACAGGCGCTTTTTATGTGGAAACATGTCAGCCGGAATTCCTTGCACTTCCCCCTTCCCACACCCGATACTAGAAGATAGAAACCTTCAAAGATATACTTCATGAATTCTAAAAACTTCATGAAAGAGGAGATAACTATGAAAAAGAGGTTCCCCCTTCGATATACAGGGGCTTTTCAAAACAAAGCTTCCGGCAATCCCGGCGAGTGGTATCTCGGTAACACACCCGGCTCCGGCTCCGATTCCAGACGCCCTATTCTATTCATTCATGGATTTAATCGATCCTCGGACACGTGGTATGAAGACAACGATATGTACGCGACCGCTTACGAGAATGGCTATGAAACCGCCTTTATTGATGTCTATCCGGACCGAAACATGTGGGAAAACGGCGCTTTGCTCGCGCAAAAAATAAAAGACATCTACCAGCATTTTGGAGAGAAAATCGTGGTGGTCGCTCACAGTAAAGGCGGCCTTGATATGCAGGTCGCTCTGGTTCACTATGGTGCCGACCCATACATCGAACGAATGATTACCCTGGCCACTCCTTATTACGGTTCGCAATTAGCAGATTTAGCTTACAGCCGCTGGGGCAGCTGGCTTGCCAATATTCTCGGAAGCAAGAATGATGCCACCTACTCCCTGCAAACAGGCTCCATGAACCGCTTCCGCTCCGAAACCGACAGCCAGCCGAATGTGTATCAGACGCCGATTTATACCCTGGCCGGCACGAAATGGGGCAGGTTCAGCAGCTCGTTATACTGGGGAGGCTTATACTTACGCGCGTACGGCAGCAACGACGGGGCCGTTACGGTAAAAAGCTCGCGCATTAAGTATGCGACCGAAATCCAGGTTGGGGAATGGAACCACACAACGATTAAAGAGGGTTCCTCGACATTCGACGTTTTTAAGCCGTTTTTACAGGAAGAAGTAGAGTCCTTCGCGCATCGCCAGGCCGCTGGCACAGCCCATGTGGCTCAGGATCCCGAAGCTGGCAACTACGTGAGCGGCGGAGCATTCACCGGGACGACGAACGAAACCATCCATGTGGAAAAAGGGGTTCATGAAATGACCGTCAACTGGTTGAGTAACCAGGCGGATTCTAACTTAATCCTTACCGATCCTGAACGGAATACCCATCCGTATTTCACAACGGATCAAGATGATGGTGCTTTTTTCGAAGGAGCGTATCATCATACCCTCACCATTCACAATCCTGCATCCGGAACGTGGACACTGGAAGCAAGTTCAGCTCAGGAGGAGCATTACTTATTAAATGTCAGCTTTGCCAGTCCTCTTAATTCTTTACTCAGTACGGCACTTTCCAGTGAGGACAGGAAGGTAAAAGTGCAAGCACAGAACTTAAAGTTCCAAACCGATGTAACGATCGATTATTACCAAAATGGCAAACTGCAGCTAAGCGATAAGAAAGCCAGTCAGGCAAGCGAAGCCGCCTTCCACGTACCCGACCTTGGCGAAGGGTTGTATAATATGACGATGAATATTCACGGAAGCTATGCCCAGCAGCCTTTCCGGCGTACCATTATCCAATCCATTTATGCAGATGGCCACGGAAATCTCTACTAAAGTGAACGGAGCGGTGGCTCCTCCGCTTCTGTAATCTTTTGTAGATATTTGTAAAATGAATATCATCTTAGCTTAATGTCCCTGAAACCTCCTTGGAAAAATTCTCTGTTAGACTAAGGATTAGTTTGAAAGATACGCACTATTCAACATACATCGATTCAAAACGACAGGAAGTACATAAATCAGCTACACAAGATAGCCCTCTTTCAAACTTCTATTGCCCAACGTCCGCAGGAATTTACAACAAGGAGGAGTTTGAATGAACGAAAAATCCAGATTGTCCGTACGAAAATATGTGGTTTCGTCCACCGTGGCTGCAACCATCGTCCTCTCGCCTATGGCCACTCAAGGTGTGTTTGCGCAGGCGAATCCAGACCAAATAGAGGAAAGTAACGCTGGTGAATCCTCAGAAATTAGCTTCCTTCATAGAGGAGATCAAGGTGAAAGCGTAGAGGCTCTGCAAACTGAACTTCAATCGCTTGGTTATTATACATATAGCCTGGACGGCCTTTTCGGCCCGATTACCGAAGACGCCGTGGAAGAGTTTCAAGCCGATCAAGGTCTGAAAGTGGATGGATTAGCCGGGCCGAATACAATGGCCGCACTATCATCGATCGAAGCGTCAGATAAAGATGACGAGGTGCAGGAAACAGAAGAAGCACCTGAACAAGAAGTATCCGCTTCCGGTCAGGTGGATTCGGAATCCAGCGAAGTGGCTGAGGTTGCCGAAGATCTAATCGGCGTCCCTTACGTCTGGGGCGGTACCACACCAGACGGTTTCGACAGCAGCGGCTTCATTCAATATGCTTATGAGCAAGCCGGAAT
>NZ_JBAPTY010000451.1:0-4891 GCF_049282395.1 Halobacillus sp.
AAATACTGCAGCACTTTCGATTTATGGTTTTTGGCAATATTTACAATGTTACTGTCTGTATCCTGATAGACTTCAATGGCACGCAGGAACATACACCCTTGAGGGGATACTTCTTTTAAGAAGGCTCCGTGCAATTGTGCAATTCGTACAAATGGTTCGTTAGAATAGGCCTCGGATGTCGAGCGAATGTATGCCCAGTATCGCTCTTCCCGGTGTTTAATGGTCTCTTCTACAAGCGTGTTCTTAGAGGAAAAGTGATTATATAACGTCATCGTCGCAACATTTGCTTCTTTAACAATTTGTTTTAAACCTACTCCATGGAATCCATAATCGTAGAATAGTTGTTCGGCCACATTTAATACTTGTTTACGTTTCTCACTCAATGGTTAAGCAAACCTCCTTTAGATAGAACGTTCATTCTACTTTCAAGTTAGCATCTATTAAAGTGTAAGTCAAAAGTAAATGGAAGGAGGCTGTATTATAGGAGATAAGAAGTGCGTGTACGCTATCTGAGCATTCTATACTTTCGTTTTGCGTGAAACAGGGAGCCGTCCTATAGAAGGAGAATGAATCGACAAAAAACGATAGGATAGAGGGATCGGTTTATCACCATGATTTCCTCCCTATGTTTACTTTGGAATAATAGAGTGAGATCGAGTGAGCAAGGACCACATATTATGACTTATTACGAATGGGGGTATTATTTGGTATTTATCTATTTATCAGCTTTCTTTTTAATAGTTGGGAGCTGGGCATGGTTTATTCATATCAAGGAAAAAGAAAAACCGTACTCTTTATTAGTTTTAGTTTCGCTCGCATCCCCCTTTCTATTGTTTTCTGTCGCGATTAAGCTTGCTGAATATAGAGGCAGCAACAGTGGAGTTTTTGTTTCAATCTTCCTTCTAATGATTCTGTTTGCGAACAGTATAATGTTAAATTTAACGATCATTCTAGTTTCCTTAAAGAATAAAGGAAGAAGTACTATTAAATAGGATTGACTGCGAGGCAGGGGGGTAAGGTAATAGGGGGTAGGTTGAGCGTGGCTTGTCAGCGGTACGAACATAAGGGAAAATCATAGATCCTATCATTTGAAGCGAACATGTATGATGCGCCATTTTTTTGAAACCTCAATAGGGGCTCTTCGTAATGTGAATAAGATAGTTTAAATTTATCGTTTATAGGATGGAACATTATGGAGTGAATGTATGTGGAGGATGCGCTTCAATGAACCGTGAAATGAGGCTAGAAGATTGGGAAAGAGGGGAGCATCATGAAGAAACCAGTCTACGATACTCATTATCAAGAACAGCATTATTTCGGAAATCCTTATCCTGGACTTGTGGCATTCTTTGAGGCGTATGAACCGAAAGGCCATGTCCTTGATCTAGGATGCGGACAAGGCAGAGATTCCTTAAGCTTAGGAAGGTTAAGGTATACGGTGACAGGCGTCGATGTCTCCACTGTCGGGCTCGATCAAATGAATCAAGTCGCTCGTGACGAGCAGTTAAACGTGACCGGGAAAGTAGGAGATGTCTACACGTACCCGATAGCCGCGGAGTACGATATTGTTCTGTTGGATTCGATGCTGCATTTTTATAAAAGGGATGTCGAGAATGAAACGAAGCTCGTCCAGCGTATTGCTTCAGAGCTGAAAAACGGTGGGTTGTTGGCCATTTTCATGATTCAAGGGGAAAAGAGGGAGACATACTTGAAGCGTGTGCTGGGTGAGATGGAGTTCGAGTGGGAAGTACTTGCTGACCGCTATACAGACTACCCAGAATTCAAAGCGCGCTATCATATGTATATCGTTAAAAAAGACAGTTGAGTGTATGTTTTGTTACTGCCATATAAAAATGTGTACTTTACAACTTATCCAATTACAGAGAATGTGGCTCGCAGAAAGTACTTATCTTGAATTCGGTTTTTCAAGTGAAGAAGGCGATTATTCAATAAGAATAGTCGCCCTATCTTTAGTTAAGAATTAGCCAGGAGAGTTGAAAAGTTAATTCCAAAATAATTAAAAGATTGCTTCACTCTCAAACCATTCGAACTCTATTTGAGCTTCAGCAGAGTAGCGACTGCATAAAAAGAACATTGCGTTTGTTCCTGGCTCTATAATTAATCGACCGTCCACTCTAAAACCCAGCTCGGTTCTTTGGGGACTTAGCGCCCTGGTACCGACAACTGTTCCTCCTGAAAAGGAACCTGAAACATTAGGGTTGAATAGAATTTGTCCAACAGGTTTATGATTGGAGGCCAGTTTCAGAACACTCACTTCTGATGATAGATTTGGGGTTCCGGGTGGCTCAGCATTAACAACAAAATCTGCCTTCACTAGTTTAGTCGAGAAGTTTGTCAAAGCAAAAAAAGAGACATATAAATTCACTTTAGATTGTAACGGATTTACAAGCTGGGCCCATGCATTTCTACTAGCGCTCGGTTTTAATACCCCGGAAGTTCCAGCAAACAACCTTCCTTTGGAACTTTGAAAGGCAGGGTTTATAATATCTACGTTTGGCTTTATTTCCATGTAAAGGTTACCTCCTTATAAGTCTACTTTTAATATATACTTTAGAATAGTCATTATGCTTTTATTGCAGTATATATAGAAAAGGGAACTTGGAAGGATTACAAAGAAGAACACTGGAGGAAGGAGGGGAGATTTTTTCATAAGAGGCTTATTCACCAATTAGGCCGGATTGGTAAAGACTCAGTATTGGGAAGTTTTGTAGAGAAGGGCTCCGTGGAACGGCTCGCTTTCCAACCCTACCCTCCTCCATTTAACGAAACGGCCCCCAATTTCAAAAATTGTTTACTACCAATCGGGAGCTTATCTGTAAAACCACCCCTGGAATTTAAGAGCGCCTAAAAGAAAATTGTATTATCCTTCCTGGCAATTACAAGACGGCATACCAGGAACTTCACCACTTGAGGGCTTTAATCTCTTTTGGTTGCATTGCTGATCCAGAGTGCCGATTAGCAATTCCTGAATAATGGTGGTTTCTGCCGTTGCATTAGTAGGATCAGCATAATTAATTTCCTCTAATGGGTCTGTTGTTAGATTGTATAATTCATATTGAGAGGGAACAGGCTCAGTTTTTGTTGTATTTAAACAGGTCGAGCATTGGGTATGATTCGTTACATCAATCGGTTTCCCTTTTTTAATTTCGGAGTCACTACAACCTGGATTACTCCAGAATTGAGGGTTATCATAATAACGAGCAAATTTCCAGTTTTCTTCTTTATGATCTTTTCCTGTCTTCAGTTGTGTAATGATGGCTTCAATGTGATTTGGTTGGACGACAGATTCGTAGGGTCTACCGGATGCGGTTGTCTGGTTTAATCCTTTTGTTATATCGTCATCAGACATAAAATAGAGAGGTTCGTTTGCTCTGAAAAATTGATCGTTGCCTTGAATAAGCGGAGTTAGATCTCTCCCGACTAAAGGATGAACTTCCGTATGAGATTTTGAGAGCTTTTCTTGAATTTTTTCTGCCTCTATATCAGCTAATCCTAACAGTGTTGGTAGAATATCGACATGGCTTGTTAGCATATGAGTTTCCTCATAATGAGAAAAAAGCTTTGGGCTGTGGATGATTAAGGGTACGTGGATAGATTCTTCATACATGTTATACCACTTTTGATGGAGCCCTCCGTGCGCGCCAAGAAGTTCTCCATGGTCAGATGTAAAAAGGACAATCGTATCTTCATAGAAAGTTGAGTTTTTCAGCGCATGAAAGACTTTATTCATTTCTTGATCTGCTTGTTTTTGTAAACTGTAATACAGTTGACGATAAAAGGGTTCGTCAAGGATAGGCTGCAATGCCTGCGGATAGATTTTCCGGTAACTTTCCTGGGCCCCTGGTTTAGTTGACAGGGACTCCCTGGCTGTAGGCGCTGGTGGAATTGGTGGAAGCGTTGGGTCAACTTCGAAATTAAACGCTGGTGAAAGGGCTGTTAACACACCATATAATGCAATGTCGTGTGGATTGACGAAGGAACACATCATAAACCATGGCGTGTCGTCTTTATTTGATTGTTCTTCCAGCGACTGGATGAGCTTGACAGTTTCCGAAGCATATACCTGGTCACGACCACTTGTGCCAATTGCGGCAGATGATCCCGAATTACGAGGACTTGATCCATGCGGTTCTGGACCAATCCATCCAGAAAATCCAAAGGCGTTCAAACGATCAGCTTTTTGATAGATTTTTTCCTTTTCTTTATTTGGTACACCGGTGTCTGGGTCATAGCTGGGAAATGCATGATGTGTACCTGGGATTAAAATATCTTCATCGGAAGCATGCCACTTCCCTTTCCAATAGGTTTGATAACCTGCTGTACGGAAATAGTCTCCTATAGTAGGTACGGTATTAGGATCAAGCCAAAAGACATCTGGATCAAAAGGTCCTTTAGCTACTCCGGTTGTTTGCGTTACCCCGTGAAGAGAAGGGTACTGACCTGTATAAATCGTTGCTCGACTAGGTGAGCAGGCGGTACTCCCTGCATAATGATTAGAAAACTCCATACCGTTCTTACGTAACAGATTTTGCGTTACTAAATTTTCTTTTCGCCACTTTTCCAGTTCGCTGGTTTCATAGACTGAAGGATACCTTTCCTGGTCAACCATTAATACAAGAATATTAGGTTTCTTCTTGTTTTTCATTACCTTCACCCTTTCATGTTAGATACTTCAGTTCATAATACAGAAGACATTTGTTATGCGAAATCGAATTTATGAGCATCTATATTAGGGGGATTCCAACGGGTTCTCTTATTCATATTGTAAAGAACCTCGACTCATCACCTTATCTTGTTCATATATCGTCATGACGAATCTCTTAACAACAAGGTTGAACACGCCCAGGTGAATTCTGGCATGAATTTCGTC
>NZ_JBAPTY010000452.1:0-2178 GCF_049282395.1 Halobacillus sp.
TCTCTTTTTGTTTTATATCCTGCCAAATCTCTTAGATCGAACATAAGGTAATAGGCAGCGCGCCTCAAAAATAATCCTTTCCTATCACAGACTCCCTCTGAAATGAAAAAATTAATTTTCAAATAACCCAAAAAATGTACTCACTTTCAAAATATTTATGTTAACCTAAATTAAAATGAGTTAACAAGGTGGGATTAATTTGAACTCCGAGAGCAGAAGACTTCGAATTATGATCAACTGCGCCATTTTTGCAGCCATAACAGCTATACTGGCTCAAGTGGAAATTCCTCTTCCAGTAGTTCCAATCAGCGGTCAAACGTTAGCGGTAGGGTTAACCGCTACTATTTTAGGAAGCCGCCAGGGAGCGGCAGCAATGACTTGCTACGCTGCTTTAGGAGCAGTCGGACTGCCTGTATTTGCAGGTTTTAAAGGCGGGGCTCAGGTGCTGGTTGGTCCTACGGGAGGATATATCATTGGATTTATTGCTGCGGCATTTGTCACTGGGTATATCTTAGAAAAAACTTCATTCAACTTACCAATGGCTTTAATAGCCAATACGGCCGGAATGATTGTCACCCTTTTGTTTGGAACGATCCAATTAAAATTTGTTTTAGATCTCACTTGGACGCAAGCCCTTGCCGCCGGTGTCTATCCTTTTATCGCTGTAGGATTAATCAAAGCCTTTCTGGCAAGCTGGATTGGAATAACTGTCAGAAGGCGTCTTGTACAGGCGAACTTAATTCATTCTTCCAGGAAAGCTGTGGCTTAATCATTTGTGCCTGCACTGCTAGAAGAAAGTTCGATGAAGAACACGCCATAGTGATGAGTTTTTTCACATTGACCTCGATGGAAAATGTAGTAATCATCTTCCCCACTGAAAAATTCCATCATTCAACTCACACCCCTTCTTCTATCGGGGTGGTGGATTCTCCCTACAAATGATAAACGATGGGAAAAGTTCCATCGTTCATTATCAAGAAAGGTTTTAAATAAGCCAGGACTCCAATCCGGCTTATTTTTTACTTTCACCACATATTCAACTTGACCTTCCCTATAAAAGTAAAGTAAACTTAACGTTAAGTTTACTTTACAAAAACACACTTGGAGGAAGCTATGAAAAATATCATCAGGGATCAGCGAATCGATCATCAATTGACCCAGGAGCGACTCTCAGAACTCCTTAATGTGTCGAGACAGACGGTGATATCTCTTGAAAAAGGAAAGTATAAACCTTCTCTAGTCCTTGCCCACAAGCTTGCCCAGATTTTTAACTGTCATATCGAAGATCTATTTATCTTTGAAGGAGATGAAAACATTGAATGACTTCTGGAATAACATGATTGGACTTACAGGATTGATTGTGGGGTTATCCATTGCACTAGCGGTTATTTTGATTAACCGTAAGTTTATGAAGAAAAACAGACAACTTGATGAGCGTCAGCATACCATCAGTGTCCACGCTCGCGCAGGTGGCTGGATGGTTACCTCAGCCCTGATCATTATAGTCTGGGCTGTGGAAATCGTAGTAGAAGGAGTTACCTTTTCTTTCTTCCTGCTCACTTTTCTATATGTGGGGCATATGACAGCCTATGGGCTCTTTGCTTATCATCACGCTGCAAATAACTAATTTTAAGTCAGGAAGCTAAGGAGGACAGCTATGAATACGATCTCGCTCATGATTTTTCTTTTACTTTGTTTATTGTTTCTCGGGAATGGAATTTACCAGGGTATTGCCAACGAGAGCTGGACAGCGCTTATTATAGCCATTATCGTTATTATTTTCGGGGCAAGAAGCATGTGGAAACGTCAGAACAAAAAACGCCCCCGTGACTAGGGGGCGTTTCACTAGGAATATCTCGGGTATTCATAGCGCCCGAACCATTGGTATCGGTGGCTTGAAAACCATAAATAAAGAGGGGATCCGATAAGATGCAAACCTGGTAAATAAAGAAGAAGACCAATTAAAGAAACGGGTGGCAATACAAGCATCAACCTGCGTATCGTAAAGAACCCTTTCTTGATCTCTCCCTCCTTCGTCAGCATATGAATCTCATCCAGGGTGTTTCGGCCTTCTAAGTAGGGATACTTTCCACTTTGCTCAATTGCTTGGACAGACACCCACTTAATTTGGTCCAACCAGTCAAACTTGCTGAAAACTCTCTTAATCTGGTAACAAAA
>NZ_JBAPTY010000453.1:0-4602 GCF_049282395.1 Halobacillus sp.
GGTGCAGGCACTGATGGATCAGCATGGGCTGAAGGAAAATGAGGATCTTCAGGGGACGATTCAAAATGTCGACAAGAAGACCAAGTACCAGAAGTCACCGAAACTGCATTCCCTGTCCACCCTGCAAAGTGTCGCGAACCGGCGCTGGAAATACACACCTTCTCACACATTAAAGACGATGCAGAAGCTTTATGAAAAAGGGCTGGTGTCCTATCCGCGAACAGACTGTAACTACATTACAAATAGTGAGTTCAATTATTTAGTGAACAAGCTGGATGCCTATCAGAAAGCGATGAACGTATCGTTTACGCCGGCTTCGTTAAAACCGAACAAGCGGTATGTGAACAATAGTAAAGTCCAGGAGCACTATGCGATCATTCCGACAAAAACCGTGCCTACCGAGAAGAAATTGAGCGGATTGAGCCGGGACGAGCACAACATTTACCATGAAGTACTCGCGACAACTTTGGCGATGTTCCACGGAGATTATGTGTATGAAGAGACGACGATTGTGACCCACGTCAACGATCTGCCTTTTAAATCCACGGGCAGGAGAGAAGTGAAGCAGGGCTGGAAAGAGCTGTTTCCGAAACCTTCCAAAGCCAAACAGGAAAAAGACCCGATTCTGCCGGAGGTGCAGCAAGGAGAAGATGTAGGTGCCCGCCTGCATATTAAAGAAAGCATGACCCAGCCGCCGAAGCCTTATACCGAAGGCCAGCTCATCAACATGATGAAAACGTGCGGAAAGCTCGTGGATGACGAGGAAGACGTCGAGATCTTAAAGGAAGTGGAAGGCCTCGGAACCGAAGCCACGCGCTCGAGTATTATTGAAACGATCAAAACGCAGAATTATATTGAAGTGAAGAAAAACAGCGTCGCGATTACCGATAAAGGGATTATGCTGTGTGAAGCGATCGAAGGGACGCTGTTATCGAGCCCTGCCATGACAGCCAAATGGGAGTCGTATTTAAAGAAAATCGGCAATGGCGATGGTTCGAAGCAGATGTTTATCAAGCAGACGAGCCAGTTCATTGAAAAGCTTATTCAGGAAACGCCTGAATCGATCCAGCAGGTGAACGTACGCAGCACAGGCGAAAAGAAACAGTGGAATACGGCGGTTGCTAAATGCCCGGCCTGTTCCAATGGCGAAATTATTGATCGGTATAAATTTTACGCCTGCTCCAATTATAAAAACGGCTGTAAAGTGAGCTTTCCGAAGCGGCTGGCTGGAAAATCACTCTCCGCAAACATGATTAAGACGCTGTGTGAGAAGAAGAAAACGCGGGTGTTGAAAGGATTTAAAGGTAAGAAACCGTTTAGTACGGCTTTAACGCTGGATGAAGACTATAAGATTAAATTTGATTTTGCGAAGAAAACTTAAGAAACCAATGGGGTGTAAGGGAAAGATTCTTTTCACCCCAAACTATGAATGCAAGAAGGCATTAGGGAAAAACATGAAGTCTCTTCAATATTTTTGAAATCCTACCAATAACTAAAAAGCCACCTACATACATAAGGAAGGTGTAAAAGAAATTCCAATCCTCATCGTAGGATAAGGTTTCTGTTAAAAGGGCGAATCCTTCTAAACCAGCCATCCCGCCTATGGATAAACTATAGACCAAGATCGGTTTTATGTTCTTATAGACATAGTAATAAGTGAACCAGGCTCCTGCGATCGTGAAAATACCTAAGTCCAGGAAAATGGAGTCTAACAGCACAACTTCCGGCATCGGGTGAACTTTCCATAAACCTAGATGAATGCCGGCCTGGTTGAAAACGACGGCAATTAAAGCGGTAATAGGTGCGGTCGTATAAAAGATCTTGGGAGCTTTTCGATACAAATAAATTCCTGTAATCCAGGGAATAACAAAACCTGTAATAATAATAAGTGTCAATTTTACCACCTCGTGGTAGTATTTGGAGCTGTGTGAGTTTTATGTATTTTTTAAGGTTTCCCTCTTCTGGCTGAATCGACTGTTGCTAAAGGGCAGCTAGAATAAGCTCTTCTTGTTCAGCCTCGCGTATCGCACAAATTGCTCCATACAAAAAAGAGCGCTTCAGTCACGAAGCGCTCTTTGTCTTTGACTCCCGGTATGGGATAATTTTTTCCGGACGTTTTCGTTTAACGCATCCATTTCTTCAATGAATTGTTCACTGGAAGCGATGATTCGCTCGGAGGACTGCTCGGTCGTTTTCAGGGCTTCGAATACATTGTCGAAAGACTCCTGAAGAGCTTCCATACTGATCGCCGGATTCTCCATCATCTGTGTCGTCTCTTCCGCATTCTCTTTCAGATTTCTGGAGTTGGAGAGAAGCATATTTTCAGTTGCTTTATTCACACCATTCACTGTATCAATTACTTTTCGCTGATTATTCAAAGCCAGCTGAATCGAAGCGGAGACGGTAATGATATTTTTTGTCAGCGTAACGGCATTACGAATCGATTCCTTCAGCTTTTCATTGTTTTTCTTAATAATATCCACTGAAGAAATGCTCTGGTGCAATACACTCTTCATCTGTGTCATGTTTCTTGTGCGGGTAATGATTTTCTCTTTTCCTTCGGTAAGCAGCGCCAGATCGTATTCACCTGTAGCTTCTTTTTCTTTCAGAAGCTCAAACAGCTTTTTCCCGAGATAGATTTGCTTGTCCAAGTCATAAATACGCTTTTGGGCGTTTTCTTTGATCAGCTGCAATTCGACGCTGTCTTCTTCCAGACGGTCTTTTCCTGAAAGGAGACTGCGCACTACCGTATCGATCTTCGAGTCGACTGATTCATACTTCTGCATGTAGCGGTCGATGGGCTGTTTTTTGCTTAGTTTATAGAAGAATCGCTGCACGCCATTGCCTTCGGTGCGCTTCGGATCAAGGTCGGACACAATCGCCTCGAGTTCACTCAGTGATTGGGGAATGTCATTATTGCCTTTCGTCATCAGATCGTTTACCGGGCGCTTCAACGTTTCCATTGTTTCCCCGGCTACACGTTGTTCCTTTTCACCGAGATCTCCAAGCTCTCTCATGACGTCGGAAAGGGAGTCGTCTCTGGAAGAATGGAACCTTTCCGCGTATGCTTCAGCCTCTTTGTTGAGGCGGTCGATATCTTCTTTGTCAACAAGCGTCATCGCTTCTCTCAGGTCCTGATGGTTCATTTCAGCTTCTTTATCTCTTTGGAAAGATTTTTCACTCATATTCATACCACCTATCTGCCATTTGTTGGTTTCCGGAAATAACAAAACGTCTCTTTACTTGCGCGAAAAGAAGCTTTCGTCTTCCTTGTTGTACTTGGAAGCAATGATGCCCTTGCTTCTGGCAAAATTCTGCGCATGACTTTCTTCTTCTTTTTGCTCGAGCGTTTCAATGAACTTACGCAAATCGTACATCGTATCAAGCAGTTCATCTTTGCGGCTTTCCTTATTCTCATCCGACAATCGCTGGAACGACTCGATGAAGTCCGGAACATCCTTGTCCATCATCGTTTCCAGGGAATATTGCTCTTCGATATCGAGTTCTTCCATTCGTTTAAATTGTTTAACAGTCCGTTTCTTTAGGGATGCCCATTCCTTTTGAAGATCAGGGTGATTCTCGAGAAATGGGAATTCCCAGCCCTCGAGGATCGTTTCTCCGGGGTGTTCCGCAGTTGTTTCCTCCCCGGATGTTTCCCTTTTCTCCACATAGGTTTCTAAATACGTATATAATACTTGTGAGAAGTCACGCAGCGTGTCTCCGAGTCCTTTTCTTCTTGTGAATTCTTCTTTAAAAAACGTAGGGAAAATAGTCCTTTCCTCTTCCACTTCAAACCGGCCAAGCAGCATGGTTGGCGGTTTGCCATACACTTCGATGGTTCCTCTGAACATATTGGATTTTTTGGGAATGATCACGGTGAAAAAGACCCCATTCCAAAACACATCTAAAATATATCTTTTGTCCATCTGTACCAGTTCTCTGATATCCAGATCGAAATAAACAGGGAATTTCCCTTTGCTGACCTGCTTCATTTCTCTCATGGTGTGAAAATCGATATAGCGCTGGTATTCCGAAAGATATGGCATGAATGTTTTTTCTAAATTCTCAAGCGTAGAAGAGTAGAAGTTGTCCATGCTTCGTCAGCCCCTTTTGAGTCCTTCCATTTCCTCGACAAAATATTTCCATTATACATTAAGAATACCACAAAACGGGGTTGGATATTAAGAAATGGCTATGTATTCTCCACTAGAAAAGGAAGGGAAACCATTCTCCGGGCTTATCTTTGAAAAAAGGAGGCCCGCCCTTCTTTTGCTTATTCATGTATATAACGGAATATACAGAAGTGGTTGTCGTTTTGGAATGGAATTCAGTAATATAGTACACAGCTAAGTGGAGGATATGATTTACTTTCATGATTATCATTTACTACATTATGTATTAAAGGTGGGGCGGGGAAGAAATTTGGAAAAATGGTTGAAAAGAAAATTTTATACAGGCATTTTCACTCTATTTATAATGGCTTAGCATAGAAATGTATCAAGCATTCCTAGAAGGCAAAAGCGTTGAAGAGGTCATGGGAATTGCTAAGGTATTAGATACTTGAAAATAGTAAGAATTCTCCAGAATCAGTTTATTTTCACC
>NZ_JBAPTY010000454.1:0-10027 GCF_049282395.1 Halobacillus sp.
TGCATTTGTGTCAGCTATAATAGCCCCAGCCGGGCCATCACCTTCTACTTTCACCGTAATTTTATCTTCCCCTTTAAGCATAGCTCCCATCATAGAACTAATGGTAAGGGTTCGGCCTAAAGCAGCAGAAGTCGTCGCCCATGTATCCTGTCTGCGCCGGGCCTCCTCTACGGTATCCGTTGATTGCACGGCATAAGCTCTTACTTGTCCACCGAAAGCCAGAGCACGTACTAAATAATCTGACATGGCTCATCATTCTCCTTTAAATGCTTTTTTTCCTTTATTACGCTGATATATTTTATGAAGACCTTTTAAAGTTAGATAAGGATCTACATGATCAATGGTCCTCGACTGACCAGCAATCAGTGTAGCCAACCCTCCTGTCGCAATGACTGTAGGGGTAGAATCAGCTGTTTCTTTCATCCGTCGGACCACTTCATCTACTTGCCCAACATACCCATAAAAAACTCCAGATTGCATCGCTTCTACTGTACTTTGCCCTACGACGTTATCAGGACTCTTAATTTCAATTTTAGGGAGTTTCGCTGCTTTAGCATACAAAGCTTCCATCGAAATGTTAATGCCCGGTGCAATGGCACCTCCCATATATTCTCCACTTTCGTTAATATAACAATACGTGGTGGCTGTACCAAAATCTATGATGACGAGTGGCAGCGAATAATCCTCAATCGCTCCTACTGCATTAACTACGCGGTCCGCTCCAATCTCTTCAGGATGCGGGTACTTCATCGCAAGACCATGAGATACATTACCTTCCCCTATAATCATGGGCTGCTTTTTAAAATAATAACGAGACATGCGGTCAAGTGCAAACATTATAGGCGGTACGACAGAGGAAATAATTACACCGTCCATATCTTCAAATGTTAAACCCTCATGATCAAATAGTGATTTAATCAGCATGCCATACTCATCTTCTGTTTTATGTCGATCCGTTTTTATTCTCCAATGATAACTTAATGATCCATTATCAAATACCCCAAGCACGGTATTCGTATTACCTACATCAAGAACAAAATTCATGCTTACAGCCTCCTGCCTCATTTCCTTCGGCTACCATCATATCACACCTAACCCTTCGCGTGCCCACAAGTGCGCACACGAAAAATGTCACACCAGCCATAAAGGCCGATGTGACATGTTACGCCAATTAAGAACGACGATCTTCAGAATCTGAATCAGACGTTTGGTCTTTGTCGTCTACTTCTTCAGTAGAAGAGGTATCCTTAGTCGACTCTGACTCTTTTGCTTCTTCTGCTTCTTTTGATTGAATATTTACTCGTACATCATCGTCATCACTAAAATGATCTTTGCCTGATGAAGTATTGTTCTTGATTTTTGCGTTATTCTTACGGGCAAGCTCTTCCAGCTCTTCGTCTGTTGGAAGGCGCTCTTTATCGAACAGGGATCGAATTTGAGTAGCGTCAAGAGTTTCTACGTCAAGTAGAGTCTTTGCGATCAACTCAAGCTTAGATTTATTATCCGTAAGAATTGTTTTCGCTCGATCGTAACAATAATTGATAAAGTTTTGAACTTCTTGATCAATTTCATAGGCGATTTGATCACTGTAATTTTGTTCATTTTGGATATCGCGGCCAAGGAATACCTGACCACCTGAGTTAGAACCAAATTGAAGAGGGCCGAGTTTTTCACTCATTCCATACTCCGTTACCATCTTGCGAGCGATGGCAGTGGCACGTTGGAAGTCATTGTGAGCACCTGTGCTTACTTCACCAAACATGACTTCTTCAGCGACACGACCACCTAGCAGACCAGTAATTTTATCAAACAATTCCGGCTTGGTCATGAAGTAGCGATCTTCTTTAGGAAGCATAACGGCATATCCACCTGCTTGTCCACGGGGTACGATCGTTACTTTATGAACCATATCGGCATCATCCAGAACCATTCCAATTACCGTGTGACCACTTTCGTGGTGAGCTACGATATTACGTTCTTTATTAGAAATTACACGGCTCTTCTTAGCTGGCCCTGCAATGACGCGGTCAATTGCTTCATCCACATCATCCATATCAATTTTGTTCTTATCTCCGCGGGCAGCTACAAGAGCTGACTCGTTCAATAAGTTCTCAAGATCGGCACCTGAGAAACCTGGAGTACGAAGAGCGATCGTTTTCAAATCAACATTTTCAGATAGTGGTTTATCTTTTGCGTGGACAGCGAGTACAGCCTCACGACCTTTCACGTCTGGACGGTCTACCGTGATTTGACGGTCGAAACGTCCTGGACGAAGAAGGGCAGGGTCCAGTATGTCAGGACGGTTAGTAGCAGCGATAATGATAATACCCTCATTAACACCGAAACCGTCCATTTCTACTAGTAATTGGTTCAACGTTTGTTCACGTTCGTCGTGTCCTCCGCCAAGACCTGCGCCACGCTGACGTCCAACGGCATCGATTTCATCAATGAAAATAATACCCGGAGCGTTCTTCTTCGCGTTTTCAAATAGATCACGAACACGAGAAGCACCGACACCGACAAACATTTCTACGAAATCTGAACCACTGATAGAGAAGAATGGAACTCCTGCTTCTCCTGCAACGGCACGTGCAAGTAATGTTTTACCTGTACCAGGGGGTCCTACGAGCAGGACACCTTTAGGAATGCGTGCACCTACGGCAGAGAATTTACGAGGATCTTTTAGGAAGTCTACGACCTCTACAAGTTCCTGCTTTTCTTCGTCTGCTCCGGCTACGTCTTTAAAACGAACTTTTTTCTTGTCTTCCGTGTACATCTTAGCCTTACTTTTACCAAAGTTCATGACACGGCTTCCGCCGCCTTGAGCTTGATTAAGCAAGAAGAAGAATAAGATGAAAATAATGATAAACGGGATGATCGATGTTAGAAATGTCACCCATGCGCTAGGCTGCTCTTCTTCTTCAACATTAAGAACACTTTGTTCCTGAGCGGTTTGGGTAATATTTGAGACGATTTCATCGTTTGCAGGGATTTTTGCTGCGAATTCCCCTTGATCTTCACCTTCTCCAGCCAGCTGCCCGGTGATTTGAATTACACCATTTACAGGCTGAATGGTCATCTCTTCAATTTGACCATTATTTAATTTATTGTAAAAATCATTTACGTTCAACTGCTGCTGTGGCTCACCTTGACCTCTAAATAGACCGACGACGCCGATAACTACGAGGAAGATAAGTAAATAAAATATAGTATTACGAAATATCCGGTTCATTGCCTACCTCCTCCCAAGCGAGAAAAACTATTGTAAATAGTATCATAACAAAAACGGACGACACAACTAATTACCCTCATTCCTGCAGATTCGAAACTCATAATCACCGATTGATTTTTCATCCGCCGTAAACTTCCGGCTTCAGAATCCCAATGTAAGGTAAATTGCGGTACTTCTCTTGATAATCTAACCCATATCCCACAACAAATTCATCAGGGATTTCAAAACCAATCGTATCTGCCTTAATGTGAGCAGTACGACCAGCTGGCTTATCAAGCAGGGTTACAACTTTAATGGAATTTGCTTGACGGTATTTAAATAAGTCTACTAAGTAGCTTAACGTCAATCCACTATCAATGATGTCTTCTATAATTAAAATATCCCGCCCTTCCACTTTCGTATCCAGGTCTTTAACAATTTTAACTTCTCCAGACGATCTTGTACCACCGTGATAGCTTGAAACATCCATAAAGTCCATCTCAAGATGGATTTCTACTCTTTTCAGTAAGTCTGCCATAAATGGGGTTGCGCCTTTTAATACTCCAACGGCTAACGGAAAACGATCCTTATACTCTTCCGTTAAGTGGGCCCCCATCTCCTTACACTTTTCCTGAATTTCTTCTTCAGAAATCAGGACCTTTTCAATTTCGCTGTGCATGTCTGCTCCTCCTACGTTTCTGCTTTATTTTCATAATGCAACCGAAGCCAAGTGCCTGAAGATCCATCCGTACTTCCCCCGCTTTTTTTTAAGCCGACCAGCCATAGGATCTCTCCATTGCTGTCTGTTACAAGCGGCCACGTTTTGCGTAGATGAGCCGGTATTTTCTGGTCAATAAAAATATCTTTCACTTTTTTTGAACCATTCATTCCTCTCAAACGCATTCGATCTCCATTCCGCCTCGTTCTTACAATAAAGGGTAGTTTTACGTGATGAGCATCACATGTAAAGACAGAATCTCCCTCTTTTTCCTGAGGACTTCCCCACTCAGCATATAAATGAGCTCCATCAGGAAGAACGACTGTTTCTCCAGCATTAAGGAAAAATTCATACTTATCTTCCTCATCTGAACGGTCAAAAGAAAGTGTCACTTCATCATAAGCGCGGACGACTTGCAAACCTTGAGGAAAGTCCAGCTTTGCATTCGGTTTGTGATCATATAATAGGTTCATAAACATTTCCTCATGCAAATAGGAAATATCTTCAGTTTGGTTAACATACAGATAGTTCAATATTAGATGAAAGGCACTTCTTTGTAAAGCAAGTGGAAACGTTTTAAAAGTCGATAAGGAGAATTGTACGATTTTCTTCATATTTGAAGAAAAACACATAGTATCCAGTACTTCTCCGGCCTGCTCCCTTATGTATGACTGGTCTTCTCTCATCCTTTGACTCATCGTCTGCATATGAGAATGGAACTTTGGATTCTGCTCCTTCAGAAAGGGCATAACATGCTTACGAAAAGCATTTCTCGTATAATTCGTCTCCTCATTCGAAGGATCTATCCGCACCCTTACGTTATGACGGGCATTGTAATCAGCAATTTGACTCTTGGATAAAGATAGGAATGGTCTTACAAGTTTCCCTCTTCCAAACGGCCGCTGAACCGGCATTCCTTGTAAAGACTCAGGACGTGCACTGCGAACCAGCTGCATCATCATTGTTTCAGCCTGATCATCTCCATGATGGCCCATAGCCAGTACATCTGCTTCTCTTTCTTCCATCATTCTCTCAAAAAACTGGTAACGTAAGTAGCGGGCTGACTCTTGAGTTCCTGTTCCGGACTCGCGTTTGTGCGAATGCACATCGACAGAAGCTCCCGCAAAATCAATGCCCCATTCTTCACATTGATTTTTCACAAATTCCAAATCCTCCTGAGACTCCTGTCCTCGCAGTCCATGATTTACGGAAACACCAATAATTTTCAGGTTCCAGGAGTTTTTAATGGAACAAAGGAAGTGTAGAAGAGCCATCGAGTCCGGTCCTCCTGAAACAGCTGCGAGTACGGTTTGATGAGGGGAAATAAGTTGATGTTCTTTTACAAATGAATGGACGATCTGCTCCATGCGAAGATCACTCCTGTTAGATTCAAACTGCCTGCTTTCTTTCTCCATCGTACCACTCTTATTACCTTCTGCAAAAGAATACACTTATATCCAGAAACTAAATATTGAAAATCCACAGAATACCCCCACGACTGCAGATAAAGCCAATAGCTCACCCCACTCAGAAGAATGTTTCTGAGCTTTCATTTGCTTCCTGGAAACAGGTGTTCCTTTCGCTCGTTTCATGACTATATAGGATAAAGCTTGTTTCATTTCTGAAGCACTTTGAAACTTCCCTTTCCATACTCCTGCAATAAGAGAATGATAAGGTTTTAGATCATTAGAGGAAGCAAGCTTTGCAGTCAGCGTTCTTCTAGGATGAGCCCCTTTTTCAAATTTATTCGGATGCACCATCTCTAACATAATCATAGTGACGGCAAACAAATCATAAGAAGGCTCAGCCTTTCGGGAGCCAAATCCCCAGTACCCTCGATCATAAAATTCTGTGTACTCTTTAATAGCCCGGCCTATCGCTGTAACGCCTCCTACATCAATCCATCTCACTTTTGAATTTGACATTAACAAATTATCCGTCTTCAAATCTCCGAAGACGAATCCCGCTTTGTGAAGATGCTCCAGATCGGTTAACAACTGGATTGTACAGATACCGATCCATTCTTTGCTTTTCCCTCTTAAAAAATGAGTTAAAGGCACCCCTTCTACATACTCCATGACATAAAAAGGGAAAACTTGAAGAGATGGTGCTTTCCAATCGTCTACATCAACAAAAGCAGGCCCAAGTTTCACTCCTTGGACCTTACTGAATTTCTTCAACATATTTACCTCAAGCATCATTCTGGAGCTGTCTTTCCCTACCTTGAGGGCTACCTTTTCCCCCTGGAAAGTTTGACATAAATACACGGCGCCGCAAGCTCCCGCTCCAAGTTTTCGGATCACTTTATATTTATGACCATTCCACTTTCCTTGTAAATATGTCCCGGGAAATAATTTAAAATCCTGTTTCTTCATAAGGATCTTCTCCATCCTGCATGCCTCTGAACAGAGGTTTTTCAGTAAAGGCATAGAGAGCTTCTTTCAGCGCAGGACCCGTAGGCGTGTATCCACCGCTTGAAAGTTTAGAAAAAACGCCATTGATTTCTCCGAGTTCCGGAGTCCATTTAATGACCCGCCGGATCGTATGTTTTACATCAGGAAATGTATAAATACTGAATTGATTTGATCCGGTACGTGCGTTGAGACTCAAAGAAAGATCATAAAGCGCTTCTTTCACGGTAGGTAATTTATGCTGCATGCTCGCGCTTGTATCCACAAGTACAAGTACTTCAAGCTCACATGCTTCACCTAAATCTTCTACCACTTCTACTACTTCACTCCTTGTAGCGGGCGGCAGCTCTTCAATACTTTTGCCCTCTCCCAGAATTTCCTGTAATTCTTTATTAACGACACCCTGAATGGTTTGAGTCATGGCTTGTCTCGTAACCATCTGCACGGTTTGCGACAAACTTTTCTGATAAACAATTTGACTGACGCCTCCACCTGCCTCAGCAATCGATTCAACTTCTTCAAGCCCTTGAGGCTTCTCATTTTGCCGATCGTCAAGAACGCCAATCACATTGACCGTTACTCCCTGATTTCTAGCCAGAGCTGCTACGGCTATAGGGTCTTCTCCATGGTTCGAGCATCCATCTGTCAATAATAGAATTTGTTTTAATCGGCCTGCTTTCATTTCGACATCCCTCCTGTTTCGTTGCTTCCATCTTCGCCGAAAAGGAGGAATCTTATACGCCGGTTAAGCCTGTTTTTTCTCTGTAGGGATAGAGGACCACTCCGGCATATACCGGTCTATTCTCGCTACAAGAATCGTCATATCGTCATGAATGGAACCTCGATGCGTGCGGATCACTTCTTCCAGTAGAAGATCAGCTACCACTTGAGGCTCGCTGCTGTAAACCTCCTTTATTTTTCTCTTGAACCATATCTCCACGTTCTCTACATGATTATGACCATCTAATATACCATCACTCAGCATGATCAATAAATCGCCTGCCTTCAACTGCTCGTTGGTCATATCTACATCCACTTCTGGTATAATGCCCATCGGCAAGTTACCGGACTCGACAGTTAAAATTTGATCTCCTCTCTTAATAAAGCTAGGTGTGCTTCCCACCTTTATAAACTTGGAAGTAGCCTTATGCAAATCAATGACGGCTAAATCCAGGGTTGAAAATATTTCATCATTTGTACGCAGCGATAATATCGAATTTATCGACTGGATAGCTACGGATTCCTGCATCCCCGATTGCAGAATCTGCTTCAGCAGTCTAAGCGTTTCCATACTTTCTTCGTGGGCACGTTCACCATTCCCCATTCCATCGCTGATAGCGAGCGCATATTTCCCCCTTCCTAATTCCATCATGGTAAAGCTGTCGCCCGATATAAACCCTCCTCCTTTTGCGGCATGGGCTGCTCCTGTTTCAATAGCATAATGCTTAGCTGAACCAAACGTTAAATAGCACCTGCCATTAGGATAAGGAGAAATCTCTTCCATCGTAACCACAATCGTTTCCCCTAAAATATCCGATAGCACAGGTGCAATAATTTTCGCTCCTTCCCCTCGGTAATTATTTATTTCGACTACGAGTTCTAAATCAATATTTCCGGCATCCAATGTATAGATTTCAAGTTTTTGAATATCCATCCCCATTCTTTCTAACGCGTTATAGATAATTTGTTCTTTTTGTTCGTGATGTTCTCGTTCTTTGACTATTTCTTTAGCAAAAGTGCTCATTACATCTGAAACGCCCTGTAGCTGCTCCGCTACAAAGCGGCGGCTTTCCAGGACCTGTTTTTTCAATTGTTTGTTTGCATGATAGAAGGACAATTCGTGGTTCATCGTATCGATTAACTTCTGTGATTTTACACAGTGCGCATCCACGTTTTTCCGGGTCATCCTGGTAGGTTCCCCTCTTTCGTCCAGTTCCATCATTAAACCTGTCATCAAATCATGAGTCTCATCAAACTGGTTAACCCAGCATTTTTCCTTTTTAAAACAGGATTGACAGGTTTTTTCTGTTACATGACTAAGAAAGTAATCAATTTCTTCTGTACCTTCTACAGCCTCCTTAGAATGGTCTAGATCATTGAAACTCTTAGAAAGCGCTTTAAATACATCAGAGAACTTACCTACTCGTACAGCGGTAACATCACGCACCTTTTGTAAGTATTTTTGTTGTTCAGAATTATGCTCTTCTGTACCTGGAATATAACGGGACAGACGTTTAACCCAGGAATTTGGAGTCAACACAAATAAAATAATAGCCCATCCCGAAGCCCATATTGAATCGGACAGCCCTCCTCCACTGGATACATAAAACCCAATTAATAACGTACCTACTGCAAGCCCTGCGCTCACCCCCAGTTTTTTGCCTTCTTTTAATAAACCTCCTAATAAGCCTGAAAATGCTAGCAGGCTCATTTGATAGATATGATCCATATTAGATAGACTAAGTACAAGTCCTGTAACAACACCAACTGTTGAACCAATGGCAGCCCCCGCAATATAAGCAAGGAGAATAACCAGGTAGCGCGCAAAGACATCGACGACCGCTACACCTTGAATCTGCCATCCAATCATTCCAGTTAACACGGAAGCTAACAATATAATTAAGCAGACGATTTCCTCATTTTTCAATGTTGGATGATATTTTTGCGGTGATAATAAAGGAAGACTCTGCATAAATATTAGTACAAGTATAAAAGTAAGAACTCCTTCAGCTAACATCAAAGTAAGTTCGTAAAGCTGCCATCGATCCAGTAGTGCGAGGCTTGCCGTACGGGGAATCAAACTTGCTACTAAGGCAATAGTCGGCAGCCATTTCTGGGGGTGACTTGTTCTGCGCAGCGCCAGACTTAATAGCAAAAAAGTCGTCGACGCTCCTACTACGAACCCTGCATGGGTGAAACTGTAGGTAGACGCCCCTGCCGCCATCATAATCGTAACCGGCAAGACTAAAGGTCTTTTTAACCACCAGATCACGGCTAAAAACGCAACTGAGAATGGTGCCATAGAAGATAATATAATAGCTCGTCCCAATAATAAGGAAAGCACCATGTGGAAAACGCCTTTGTCCGCCATAAACGAAAACATCCCTAGTGAAGCTTTTTGTAACCCTCTACCTAAGTTAGACTGCTTAAGTGTTGCCTGACGACCTTCCCGCTTCATCACCGTACCTGACATTTTTTCATCACTCCTTTTGTTATTGAACTTTATTAAACCACATAAAAGACAAGCATTTTGTCAAAACAACAGGAGAACAGAAACAAAAACTTCGATGCTTTTTTTAAGAAGCATAGGCCTTTCTACAAAATCTACCTGCCCCCCTCCCTTATCCATTCAAAAACCTCCTCCATTCCCTATCGAAATTTACATACTAGTCTGATATTTTTATTTTTTATTGACAGTTTTTTTTTCATGGTGTACTATATTCCTTGTGACTTTGAACACAAGATTTTTACTTATGGCGGTGTAGCTCAGCTGGCTAGAGCGTACGGTTCATACCCGTGAGGTCGGGGGTTCGATCCCCTCCGCCGCTACTTTTTTTAGAATTAAATGGCTGCAAAAAAATGGCCTACATATAAGGCCCGTTGGTCAAGTGGTTAAGACACCGCCCTTTCACGGCGGTATCACGGGTTCGAATCCCGTACGGGTCATCGAAACATTCTTGTCCTAAC
>NZ_JBAPTY010000455.1:0-1672 GCF_049282395.1 Halobacillus sp.
GTATAGAATGATATGAAAAAATGATGAGGGAAGTGCGAGATGAGAAGGTTAACCTGGATGCTGCTGTTTGGTTGGGTGCTGATGCCTCTTCAGGCCTGTGCGGGCGAGGCTCCTCAGGCGCCGGCCCCTTCACCAGAAGCCCCTGATGGGGTTTCTACAGAAAACGAGACGCTTGAAGATGATGAGGATGTTTTTCCATTAACCGGAGAACCTGCGGAGGGAAAGGCGGATCATCGGGTGGTTTCTGAGATGATTAATAATCATACAAAAGCCCGGCCTCAATCCGGCTTAAGTCAGGCAGATATCGTCTTCGAAGTGTTGGCAGAGGGTCAGATCACCCGTTTTTTAGCTTTATTTCATAGTCAACTACCTGATACAATAGGACCAGTGAGAAGTGCCAGACCGTATTTTAATGAGCTGGCTTCTGGATTCGATGCACTGTATGTGTACCACGGAGCTTCTACAGCGATCAACCGTCACGTCGCTGAAAGCGGTATCCCTTACCTGGACGCAGCAGGCTATGATAACAACGGCTGGCTGTTTGAGCGGTCCACTGAGAGAAAACCTCCCCACAATTCCTATTTGCTGACACAGGGTATAGAGCGATTTATGAGAGAAAAGGAATATACAAACCCGGGTAGCATCGAGGCGTTACCTTTTGAAAAAGAAAACGGGGAAAGCACAGAAGGTACGCCCATTGATAAAGTAAAAGTTATTTACTCCGAGCGACCCGAAGAAACCGTTACTTATTCATTTCGTGAGGCAGACGGAAACTTCGAGCGTTCCAGCGACGGAAAGCCATCAGTCGATCACGAGAACGGCGAGCGGTTAGCTGTAGATAACGTTTGGATTGTTGAAACAAGGCATACCATTATAGATTCACAAGGCCGGAGGGCGATAGATTTAACTTCCGGCGGAAACGGGTATCTATTACGAAAAGGGAAAATAATAGAGGCAGAATGGAAAAACGTGAACGGGCGGATCCTGCCTTACCGAGATGGACGTCCCATTCGCTTCACCCCTGGCAAAACCTGGGTGAATATTATCCCGGAACAAGCTAGAATTGAAACCAGTTATAGAAAGTAACCAAGGAGGAATCTTGACACATGCAGATTGATAAATTACGCGGGAAGACGCTGGATCAATTGTTCGAAGCGATTCTTTCTCTGCAGAATGTGGAAGAATGTTACGAGTTTTTTGATGACCTGGCGACTATGAATGAAGTTCAATCCCTGGCTCAGCGCCTGGAAGTTGCCCGTATGCTTAGAGATGGATATACGTATCATAAAATTGAAACGGAAACAGGTGCTTCCACGGCGACGATTTCACGTGTGAAGCGTTGTTTGAACTATGGAAATGACGCCTATACCCAGGCGCTTGATCGTGTTCAGGAGAAGAAAACGGAATAAATCAGCAGGAGCAGTCCAATTCGTGTATTAAGTTGGGCTGTTTTTTTGTATGGATGGGTTTAAAACTCTTGTTAAATCTCATAAAAGGCTTATTAAGCAATAGGGCCGGATGGTGTAAGACTCAGTTTCGAGGTTGAGAGGAAAGGTCCTGCGGGGGATGATTCGCTTTCCGCGGGCATGTGCTGAGCCTCCTCGAGCTAAAGCTCTCCGGGGTCTCACCGATCATGTTTATCCCACAGGAGTCTACATCGTCCCCCCTCCGG
>NZ_JBAPTY010000456.1:0-2061 GCF_049282395.1 Halobacillus sp.
CATTTACACAACCCGCATATAGACAAGGCTTTATTCTGGTATAAACCTTTTTCAGAAGAAGTTGAAGATGGTTCCAACTAATTTCGCGTGCTATGGAAACGATGGGAATAACTAGCTAGATGAGCGACTGGATTCAAAAGAAGCGCAACACTTAGAGTTGATGAAATTTGTGCTTTAAAGTTATAAATCTAAGAAGTTGTACTAAGATTCAAATGATCCCTCCTATGGATAACGGTATGGAATTCAAATTATTTCAAAGAAGCAGGAAGAACACAACTTCCGCTATTCAGCTATAAAAAAAGAGCTCAGGGGAAATTCCCTGAGCTCTTTTGCTATTGAAATTCATTTTTTACGCTTTCACTAGAGCTTCCTTGCCATAGAAAGAGGCTTTAAATAGCTCTTTCATTTGCTCTAGAGAAGTTTCACGCGGGTTGGTGCCTGTGCATGGATCTTCCATAGCATTTTCAGCCATCGTATCAAGATGCTTGTTGAATTCTTCTTCGGATACGCCGAAGTCCTGAAGGGTAGTAGCAAGACCGAGATCTTTGTTCAGTTGATAGATATACTCAACAAGAGAATCCGTTAATTCAGCGTCGTTATCGCCTTTCAGATTCAGACGACGGGCGATTTCAGCGAAACGATCTTCCACCACTTCACGGTTGAACTGGATTACGTAAGGCAGGTAGATCGCATTGGCATAGCCATGCGGAATGCCGAACGTTGGGCCACTCTTATGAGCGAGGCTGTGCACGTTACCGAGTACAGCGTTCGCAAAGGCCATGCCTGCCATTGCTTGAATGGTGTGCATTTTCTTAGCGGCTTCCTGATCGCCTTGATAAGAAGCAAGCAGGTTATCTTTAATCACTTCAGCTCCGCCTAGTGACAGAATATCCGTGTACATCGTACGCGGTTTCGCTACATAAGCTTCGATGGTGTGCGTGAATGCGTCCATACCTGTATAAGCAGCGATGTGCTTCGGCAGTTGTTCGATCATAACCGGATCGATTATCGCAACATCCGGTGTCAGTTCAAAGTCAGCTACTGGATATTTCACATTCGTTGTTTCATCGGCCACAACAGAAAGGTTGGATACTTCAGAACCACTTCCGCTTGTTGTTGGAATACCGGCGAATTTCGCTTTATTGCGAAGGCGCGGCAGTTCAAATGGTTTAATTGCATCTTCAAAAGCAAGATCAGGGTGCTCATAATAGAGCCAGATCGCTTTGGCAGAATCCATTGCGGATCCGCCGCCGATGCCGATAATCCAGTCCGGCTGGAATTTCTCCAGATCTTTTGCGCCTTGTTTGACGACTTCAAAGGTTGGCTCACTGTCGAAGCCTTCCAGTACTTCTGTTTCTATATTAGCAGCTGCCAGGTGTTCCTGTACCTTGGAAAGGTTTCCGTTACGTTTAACAGAACCTCCTCCAATAACGAGTGCGGCCTTTTTACCTTCAAAAGACTCTAACACTTCAAGTGCATTCTCTTCGAAATAAATATCGCGTGGAATTGTAAAACGACTCATAGTAAAAATAGCCTCCTTAAGTTGGCGTTATTGATTATCGTTTCTTAGTAAAAAACTGCCCCTGCCGTTCATCGGAGGGCAATGGAAAGTTATATTCCCATTCCATCTTTTTATAAAACCTCTTCGATTGTTCGCAGGGTATCTGGGAAGTCTTTTCTATGGAGAAAATAACTTCCACAAGTGAGGGATTCCCGTTGTGTAATCATTTAAACACGTGGATGTAGGAGAGCGGTAAGGGACTTGTTTCTTTACATCTTGTTTTCCAGTCCTATATTGCATCCTTTTTTCATTCGCTTTAAAATTTTATATGATTGATGAACTGTCAACACAATCGCTATGGCAGCTGTAATGGTTAGCAATACCAGACTGGCTGTTATACTGTTATCTTTTACGAACACGAAAAGTAGGCAGACTCTGCTTTGAACAATTCTCCTTTACGGAAAATGTGATTTAGTGTGAATAGTGCGGCTAAATTAACAGTTTAGAAGGTATAAAGAGTCACAGGCGTGCGTAATCGTATAGAGGAAGGGACGAGAAGT
>NZ_JBAPTY010000457.1:0-6270 GCF_049282395.1 Halobacillus sp.
GTAACAACCCTCTTCCCGGCAATTCAATAAGTCTTCTGTTAGATCTCTAAAGAGAGCATAGTGAAGCGTGAGACAATACCTTCCTCTTACAGGTAGGAGAGGATTATTGTTTATAATCGCCACACTCCTCAATGAGGAAAATGTTTGGGTGAACTGTTCCCTGCTCCCTGTTTCTATTGGTGTTCCATTAATAAGAATACTCACATCACTTATATTGCCCTCAGTCACAGATAGCGATACAGATCCGGCTACAGGGGTAGGAAGTATGGATTCCCACAAAGTGTTGATTTGTTCGGTGGAAGCTATCCCGAAATTTCCACAAAACTCATCCGTGACTCTTTTTTTGACTTTAGGAATTTCTATACAAGTGGTGAATTGTAAAGGAACTATAATCCAATCATAAACTTTTTCTACATTCACGCAATGTAAACTGCAATTATTCCTAAGGGTCATGTTACTCACCTCTCCCTTTTTTTAAAGACGAACGAATGAAAATGAATGTTACTCCAAATGATTTTTCACCAATTATGCATATTGCTTTAAAAAAGCTTTCTGCTTCAAATAATCATGTACTTTCGCCCTAAATGGATCCAGCAGGCACAATTAATCCATTTAAAATCAATTCTTGGTCGATAATCCTTTGATTCTTACTTCCCGATCTCCTGAATTCCTTCATACTCCTATAAATTATGCATTGACCTAAGAAATGAATAGGCTTTAGTAACGGGTCTAACCTCAGAAATGACATAATTGCTTACTATATTAAACTGCTTTCTACTTTTATCGTGAAACTTGTGCTTTTAAACTAGAACCAACTTCATGCTTTTCACATTTAATAATGTATAAGATTTAAATCTTAAAATTAAATTGAGGAGATAAAATTATGGGTTGTAACGCTTGTTGTCCTGATGATGGACCATTACAAATTGGCGATTTAGTATCTGATGAATTTTGTGGGAATTTTGATATTCCATGTGGGGAGGAAACAGAAGGACTCTGGGTATTGGATCAGACCTTTTTTGATGCAGGAGCACAGACCGCTGGAACAGTTAGTGTCTATTATGAAGGTGGGTGCGGTGAATTTGTCACAGTCACCGTTTCAAGATTGAATTTACCTGATACAACATTTGATGTTCCACTTAGAAATACAAGGTCTATTTCCGCGCTTAATCTCACAGAAGTAAGAATTAATTGTCTTAATGGAGATAGTGGGAGATGTAGAGGTAAATATTGTTTGAACCTTCATTACGATGTTTTAGTCACTGCTGGTGTATAACTTCATTAAATTTTCTTTATTGCGATTGTAGAATTTTACGGGAGGCCCATTGTAGCCAATATTCCTTAATGACATAACGACCGTCATTAACTGGTTCTATAACTGTAGATATCATAGTAGTTTTTCTCTCCATTCTAAGTTCTTAATGACTGGATTTCTTTTAAGCCTCCATTAAAAACCTTTCTTTAGAGTACTAAACTTAAGAAGGGTTTTTAATGTGGTCTTAAAAAAATAAATAACAATGAAGAGATTAGATGTCCTGCAAAAGAATCTGCTCATTATTCATGACCAGATTTAGATCTTTGGGCATTTTTAATATCTCGAAGTGTATTTTTAAAAATTAATAGTACGTTCATTCAATTATTTTCTACATTAAATAATCTTCTCTTAAACCCATCTCCAGCTGCCTGTTACGGTTTTAATGGAACCTTTGATCTCATGGACAAACGATCACTGTCAATTTTATTTGATAGTGCTATTAATAATTTACAGATTGAGGGCTGCGAAAGAATTATTTTTGACCCTTGGAGTATTTTGTCCTAAAAGTCTAAACATTCACATAAATAAGGGTGCTCGTAATGAGCATCCTTATTTATGTGAATGTTTAGAAGGGAAGGTGTTAAAGTGCTTTTCCATTTAACGCAATGTGTTTACCATTCCAGCTACGTTTATTAAAATACAGCTGGGCATTGAGGTGGAAAGTTTACAGGAGGACAATGTACTGTTATTTCAGAACGTGGTTGACAAAGGTTTGATTCTATTTCTAAAGTAGCTGTGCTTTCTATTTGGACACTTTGACATATGTTGATGGAAACATTGAGTTGTTGGAATGTCGGATCCCCAAAGTCATCAGGAACACACGTAATACAAGCATTACAATCAAAATCGGTTATATCACAGTTTAAGGATGTACCTTCTGGAGCACAAAGTAAAAACGTTTCACAAATGGAAAAAGGTTGTGGGGAGGATATGCATTCACCTCTTCTACTTGAAACTCGAATAACAAAATAACCTTTTTTTAATATGATTACTCTTTGCAGAGTAACCGTTTCTCCAGTCGCAAGTGTAACATTCACATTTTGCCGTCCATCTACTAGTACCTTTTCGGTACATAAGATGGATCCTGGTGCTAATGGATCGACTGGATTACCGCTTTCATCCGTTAGGATACATTCTGCAGTTAGTTGACCACCTTCAACCTGCCTATTTATTTCCTCACAAGTAAAATTGAGTCTTTCAAGCCCAGAGATCCCACTAAAGTTTTGCTCTGGAATATCAATTTGTCCAACAACCCAGTCATATACTATTGGAGCCCTAATACACAATGTTTCCTGATTTTGGTTTATATGGTTAAACGTCATGTGCTGTAAACGCCCTTTCATTTTTATCTTACTTTATATCTATGCACGTATCTAATTTTTGTTTAGATAAATAACATGATTGTTATCAGAAACATTTTGCAATAGAGCCAAAAATGGGCATAACGAATAAATGTCTGAAATTCACATAACCTAACTCTCCTAAGTTTAGGAAAACAAATGGAAAAAATTAAAATAAGTGAATATTGCTCCCGTTTCTTTATGACTCGAAATTAAGATTCCTATTTAAACGAAACTCCTTTCTCCTTCTTATATTCCCCGAACAAGTGGACTTTCCCAAACGGTGTAAACTCGTACCAAATAAAAGATGAACAATCCAAAGCTTATAGGCTTAGCTACGCCCTTATTTTTCCAATATTTAACATAACCGATACCACTTTCTAACCACTCAGTATTTTTGTCTACTTAACCAGTAAAGACCCCACATAATCTTTTTAACCCCATTTAAATTTTTTATTGGTTTGATAGTTCCTTAGCCGTTTCCTTTTTTCAGCTCCTTTCATTAACTAATAAAAAGTAGAGCGGCAGGGTGAGGAATTTGAATAAAGGAATTCAGATGCTTCTAGCTGATGCTTCATACTTTAAAGATTTAGGATTAAAAAAATACCACCTGTTTACAGAAATAAAGACAAAGAAAGAACTATTCAAGGAGTAGTAGAAATTTCAACTGAAGATACCCTTGATCAAGAGGCACAGCATCGAGTTTTACAATGGTTACACTAAATCCAACAAAATTAGTGGTTTAATAAATTTTCATCTAGGAGGTGAAATAAGATGGGATGTTTTTTTGACTCGGGTCCCGATTTTGGAACCCGTCTAGATGTTGGGGATGATGATTCTCAACTTGTTAATTTTACTATGGGTTTTACCTTCTCTTTCTACGGTATTGTTCATAATAGCGTTTTTGTGAACTCAAATGGAAATTTAACTTTCAACACAGCAAGCAGTGAATTTACGCCAACCTTTCCAGATTTTATAAATGGGCCTCCAAGGATAGCCCCTTATTGGATTGATTTAGATACAACATGTTTACCACCTACAAATGGAGTTTTTGTTAAGCAGTTTCCAGACCGACTGATTGTAACATATCTAAGAGATGCATACTTTTCTTGTCCAGCAAATCCCCAAATTAATACCTTTCAAGTAGTTTTGTTCAACACAGGATTGATTCGTTTTGCCTATTGTACATTAGATAATACATTTCCTGCAGGAGATGCAAATCCTTCTTTTCCATTGGTTGGTGTGGCGAGCGGGTATGGCGGACCTTCAAGTATATTTCGATACAATCCGCCGGCAAATTTCGATCCACAGCAAACGGTTGTAGGTCCTCCGGGTTTTCTTGATGAAAACAACGAGTATTTAGATTGGCAATTTAATGGAAACAACTATGATTTATTGTTACATCCTTGCCTACCATTTAGTGATTCCTGTCCTGCTAACATTACACAGGTCAATGATACTAGGCAAAGCGGGGCCATTGTAAATTATACGGATCCTACAGTAACTGGTGCCTGCCCTGATGTAACAGTTTCCTGTACGCCAGCTTCCGGTTCCTTCTTTCCTATAGGAGACACACAGGTGACATGTACAGCTACAGATACTACAGGGAATACAACTGAATGTACATTTATAGTTAGAGTTATTACTGATCCCTGTAGATTACTGTCTTAAGAGTCACAAGTAAATTTCAAAAAGAAAATCAAAAAGAAGACTAAAAATCAAAATAAGAAACCTATCTGTATAGAGAACTTTTCAGTTCCCTACAAATAGGTTTTCTTACTTTATTCCGCATTTTCAAATTTTATAAGGAAGAGATTGGATCATGTCATACATAAAAGAATCTTAGCACACAATGTCTTTAACATTTTTATACGGTTCTAGTAAATATAGTTGGGCATTGAGGGGGAAGGGCATTTATTGGCGGACAATTTACTATTACTTCAGAACCTCGTTGACATAATTAATGGAGTTAGTTGGATTATTACTTCCATTGCTTATCGTCTGCCAGCTAGCTCCCTTAATCAAGTTAATTTCTTCACCCATATCCCGAGCTGCGAGCTTTCTTTATCAGAAATATTCTTTAATCCACCAAAAATTGTTAAGCAGAAAAATTATAGGGTATAAAAAACTATAATAGACCTGAGGACCTGGCACATTTGTAGATAAACCTCAGCTTGGAAAGCCAAATAGAAGCATTACGTTTAAAATGTATCAATACTTCCATTTAGCCCATTGATGAAGAAGGTTATTATACCGGGGCAAATTTTTTTGTGGATTTTAATGGCCATTTATTCATTATAGGTATGAACAGATAATTTACAATCATTAACCCTTTCCTAAGCCAGAACGGCCTTTTCATCCTCCAACATGTTGGCCTCCCTGCAACTGCGAATCAGCTTCATTTGTATGGCTTTCCATTGGTATTGAAATAAAGAAAGACAGCCATAATAATTTGAGTGAAATTTTTTATCCATTATACCAAAGAGCCTGACCTTCCATAAAAATTGGAGTAAAGCTCTTTCAATCTTCAAGGGTAAAAAGCATTAGTTATTTCGATGTAAAAGGCTTCAACAAGTGGCTGAGTCCTTTCAAAACACTCATGTTCGGTTGTGTGACAATCCTCTTCACCATCGAATTGTGAAGTGATTTAGTCACTAAATCCATTTTATGATTGTTCAGACTTTCAATCCCTCTCCGAAGTACCAGGGAATCATCATAATCCTTATAAAGCGGTTTACACAGTGTTACCTACAATAAGAAGAATCGCTTTTATTTCTTATTGGTCACCTTTCGGACACTGAAGTATAAATGACAACGGAGAAACAATTTGTGAACTCGATTTTGCTAGTGGACATTACGTTTGTTAAAACCACAACTTTCGAATCAATAAGTTCAAGTAAATCTTATATGTGAGACTTATCCTCTTAATTGATCGATTAAAGTACCGCAAATTTAACGTAATGATTATTAAAAAGGGTTCCTATTGAGCACTTCCCGTTTGAAAAAATCCAATATTGGGAAGAGGCAAATGTAACCTCTGTCCTTCATATACGTTAGGGCGCTAAAACGGCACTTTTTCATCATTATGGTACCGATAGATTTGCCCTTCAGGAAAAATATTTAAGTGCTTTTCACCATAGAACCTTTAATAGTCACGGAGACATTAAGCTCTTGCAAGGATTTGACGATGAGTCTATCGCTTCTCCCTCACTACATACAAATGGATCAGCAGATTAAATAAATGCAGCAGTTGAAGAGTTAGGATGTCCAAGGTTGGTACACACCTTATAGGTACTGGACGTTTGGAATACGATACGGAGATCCCTTAAGGAAATATATGAGCGAGATTTAGACAGAGGGTTAAGTGCAGAATTTACCCGCGCATTAATTTCCAAATAATCCCCCTCAAGAACTCCTATCGAATCGGTGGCATTCTCATGCTCGTTTATTATTTTTAAATTGTCCCAATTATTATGAGTATAAGGAAACGCCATATAAGTGGAAATGAGAGAGACAGAAATTAGTGAAATGAGGAAGATAATATGGAGCGTAATCACACCATGATGCAATTTTTTGAATGGCACTTGGCTAACGACGGTGACCACTGGAATCGTC
>NZ_JBAPTY010000458.1:0-9698 GCF_049282395.1 Halobacillus sp.
CAGCTCTTCAATAGCGACTTTTCCTTCGAGACGCGCCAGTGGAGCACCAAGACAAAAGTGGATTCCGAACCCAAATGCTACATGGGCATTTTTGTTTCTCGTCACATCAAATTGATCGGCATGGTTGAATTTCTCTTCGTCGCGATTTGCGGAACTTATAGAGGCTAGAACTAAGTCTCCGCGCCGAATCACTTGACCATGGAAGTCCATATCCTCCTCTGCCCAGCGTGCTGTTGAAAAGTCCACGGGACTATAAAATCGAAGTCCTTCTTCAATCGCAGACGGAATAAGTGTTTGATCCAATTTGATTTTAGACATTTGATCAGGATGGTCAAAAAGAGCAAGCATCGTATTGGCAATTAGATTAACCGTTGTCTCATGACCGGCAATTATTAACAAGACAACCATAGAGTATAATTCAGTTTTGGTTAATTGCTCTTCTTCTTCCGCGGTTTGCAGTAAGTAAGAGATTAAATCCTCTTCAGGTTCTGATTTCCGTTTTTCGAAAAGCCCGGTTAAGTAGGCGGTAAATGCTTCTACATCTTCCTGAAAATCAGAAGTCATATTGTCAGAGGCAGCTACTATGGTATTGGACCATTTTCTAAACTTATTGCGGTCTTCAACCGGTACACCCAGAAGTTCACTAATCACAATTATAGGCAGAGGAAAAGCGTAATCATCAATTAAATCTACAGACCCTTTTTTATGTTTCATTTCTTCAAGTAGTTCTTGCGCAATTTCAGTAATTCGGGGTTCCATTTGCTTAATCGTTTTAGGATTAAAATAAGGTTGGACCAGCTTACGGAGTCTGGTATGGTCAGGTGGGTCAACGTCCAGCATCATGTTTTGAAATATATTCAGTTCATCTGTATTCATTTCTTCCCGTGAAGATTGGGAGAATAATTTATTCTGATCTTTAATAAAACTGGGAGACTTTAATAGTTCCTTTACATGATCATACTTAGTTATAATCCAGGAACTATTGGAAGCTTCACTGGACATAGGAAAAACAGGTTGATATAAGCGCAGATGTTGATAAAAAGTATAGACGCCTTTTTTGAAATTAGATCTATAAATAGTTTCAGTATTTTCCATTAAATCTTCCTCCTTTAAGTAAATATGGAGCATAACTTTATAGTAAAGGATGGATTAATATTGAACAACCAATATTTGGCAAGATCGGATGGTCTATCGACTTTCTATTATTACATGAATTCCATAAATGCAGCCAAACTAAGAAGGAAAGGAGGAGGTTAAATTGGGTAAAAAGAAGAAAAACAAAAGTAAAGAAGACTTGAATGCATTGAAAAGAGAAAAAGGCGAAAAAAATGGAACAGGAAAGCAGGATCCTTCTCGTTAGAACAAGAAATCCGGTCCCTGTAGGGTACCGGATTTCTTGTTTATTCAGAGTCTGATTTATCTTCGATCAAATAATTCAATTGCTTGAATTTATTTTTAATAACGGAGGTATCCGCAAATAGGTCATGAATTCCCTGGTGCCTTTTAGTAAAAGCGACCACTAAATAAGGAATTCCGAAAACAGCCATGCTAATGTATCTGCCAATGCATTCTCGGAAAAATATCTGTCCGTTAGTTAAAGGTTTATCAGTCAGTGACTCAACAGATAAACCAAAAATCATTTTACCAAGAGTTGCTCTAAAAAACTTGGTCATTAGAATGAAGTAAAGGAAAAAGAGAAGGGAGGTAAGCAAATTAGAAGCACTAAACATCTCTATCCATAATTCTGCTCCCTCTAGATTTAATAAACCAATTACTGGCTTAGTTACAACTGTGTTTACGCTCCAAAGAACGAGTAAATCAATAATATACGCAAAAAAACGTGTCCAGAATCCGGCGTATAGTAATCTTTGGATATCATCTTTTTGACCTCTCAATAAAGGCAGCGGTGGTTTAACACCTGGATGCTGTTCTGTAGTTTCCATATAACTCCCCCCTTACTCGCTATATAAGTACATTAGTTTAGGTCCCTGGCGTTCACTGATGAGTTCTTCTATATAACGAATTTCATGATTTGGTAAGAAACTTTTAGCTAATGGTAAATTGAAGAATGAACCAACGCTGTTCTTATATTCAATGACCTGCGGGTTTCCGCCTATTTGTTCTTTAAGCGCATTTAAGGCATCTTCCTGAAAGCCAATTTGATCCACTAAGCCATTCTCTGCGGCTTGCTTTCCTGAATAGATTCGCCCATCCGCAAGCTCTCGGACACGATCCTCTGGAATATCACGACCGGTTGAAATCACATCGACAAATTCTTCGTAAGAATCATCCACGAGCGTTTGGATGATTTCACGTTCCTCTTCCGTCATTTCTCTGGTTGGACTCATAATATCCTTATACTTACCGCTTTTGAATGTATTGAATTTGACTCCGTATTCATTGGCCAGTTCCTGGTAATTAACGTTTTCCATGATAACCCCTAGAGACCCTGTAAACGTTTCGTTTGAAGCAAAAATTTGATCAGCAGGAGTAGAGATATAGTAACCGCCGGAAGCAGCCATGCTCCCCATGGAAACATAGAATTCTTTATCAGCTTCTTTTAATTCTAAGAGTTTATCGTGAATCTCTGCGCTTTCGTAAACTCCTCCGCCTGGGGAATTTACATGTAGAAGTACACCTTTAATGGAAGAGTCTTCTTTAATGGTTTCCAATTTCTTTAAGAATTGTTCATGCTGATAGCCGCCACCACTGAATGGGTTCGGGTTAGAACCTGGATTGTTCATTATTGTACCTTCTAGATTAATTTGTACAATGCGTTTGGAAGCTGAACCCTGCTCAATGATTTTCTCCTGAGGCTTCTCACTTCCTGAGAACATAGAAGCCATATTTTCCGAATCTTCATCAGTAGTGAAAACATTGATGACCTGGAAAACAATAGCTATTAATAGGATGCTGCCAGCAATAATGCTTGCTCCTACACGTTTATTCATATGTAAATCCTCCTTCTTGAATGATGTAACTTTATCAGGACTATGAGAAGAGATGCAAGTAAATTTTGAGAGCTCCTAAAAATTTCACTATAATCGTCCTTACTGGAATTCCTGACATTTAATTTATACGTATGAAAACAGGTAAAGTTTCGGCCAATTTTAAATATATTAAGCCTGGCTTAATTCTTAAGGACCAGGACGAATATAAAAGAAGTGTGCTGACTCTCCTCAACTATTTGTAACTAGGAATGTGTTTAAGAATATATAACTATTCATAGCCGTTACGTAGAAGAAGTTTTTTTGGTATAAAGACCTATAAGTGCCGCTAAAATCCCGATGCTGCTTCTCAAAGTTTAGGATGCGTAAGACTTAGTGAGTGTTTTTATGATAAAGATAATAGTTCTTAAGATATATAACCATTCATGTAAACCTACGATAGTAGCTAAAATGTAGCGTCCTTTCTTAATTTTTGTAATTTGCAGACTATTACCACAAAATGTATAATTTGAGCCGTATGTAAAGATACATAAAATTAAGAAAATGGGGGTCTTTAAATGAAAAAGGCTAAATGGCTATGGGTAGGGCTGGTTTTGCTTGCCAGTCTATTCCTTGCTGCATGTTCTAGTGGGAATGACTCAGAAACAAGCAGTAACGATGACAGCAAAGAAAACGGGGAAAGTACGTCAAAATCCAGTGAGCAGGTTCTGCACCTTTCTGAGGGGGCAGAAATACCGACCATGGATTCTTCCTTAACAATTGATGCTCTGGCTTCTCAATGGCTGGGATCTACGAAAGACGGGCTTTATCGCTTAGGCGAAAATGGGAAACCGGAACCAGGAATAGCAAAAAATCATGAAATGAGCGAAGATGGTTTGACTTGGACATTCAATTTAAGGGAAGATGCTAAATGGTCAAATGGAGATGCAGTCACAGCCGACGATTTTGTTTATGCCTGGAGACGAGCAGTTGATCCTGAAATTGGATCTGAATATGGTCCTTATATGATGAGTGGCGTAATTAAGAATGCGGAGGCCGTTTCCAAAGGCGAGATGTCTCTCGAAGAGCTTGGTGTTAAAGCAGTAGACGATTACACCTTCGAAGTAACTTTAGAAAAACCAACACCTTACTTCGAGTCAATGACTACATTTGGCACATTCTTGCCGCTAAATCAAAAGTTTGTTGAAGAAAAAGGCGATCAATATGCAATGGAAGCTGACGGTCTTCTTTCAAATGGTCCATTTGTAATGACTGAGTGGAATCATGGGGAAGGATGGAAACTTGAAAAGAATCCTGATTACTGGGATGCAGATGCTGTTCAGTTAGAAGAAATTAATGTGAATGTAGTGAAAGATACAGCTGCAGCTGTCAATCTTTATCAGACAGATAAAATTGATCGAGTCAACCTGTCTTCAGAATTTGTTGACGAGTACCGTTCTTCTAAAGAGTTGAAAGTCGAAGAAGAGCCTACGATTTTCTTCCTTAAAATGAACCAGGAAAATGAAATTCTTTCTAATTTGAATGCACGTAAGGCGATTCAGATGGTGGTCGATCGTCAAAGTATGGTAGAGGTTATTTTAAATAACGGCTCAATTACGACTGGCGGGAATGTACCTGCTAACTTTACGAAACATCCTGAATCCGGAGAGGATTTCCGGGAAATTAATGGTTCATTAATAGAGCACGATCTAAAGAAAGCACAGGAGTATTGGTCAAAAGCAAAAGAAGAGTTAAACATAGAGAATGCAGAACTTCGTTATTTGGGCGGAGATACAGAGGTTGCTAAAAACCTGGATGCTTATATTAAAGACCAGCTTGAAAAATTAGACGGCTTGTCAATTAAGGTTGAAAGTGTTCCTTTTAAAGTACGTTTAGATCGTGATAAGAACATGGATTACGACATCGAAAATTATGGCTGGGGTCCAGATTATATTGATCCGAACACATTTTTGAACCTATGGGTAACAGATGGAGGAAACAATAAGACCGGTTATTCAAGTGAAGCATATGATTCCCTAATTCAAAAAGCAGGAGATGAACTAGCTCAAAAACCTGTTGAACGTTTTGAAGCCTTTTTGGAAGCTGAGAAGCTGCTTATTAAAGAGGATGCAGTTATTGCTCCCCTTTATCAGCGAGCAAGAGCGCAGCTGTGGAAACCGGATGTTAAAGGGGTAACCACGAATCCAATGGGACCTGATTACACATATAAATATGCATATATTGAAGGTGAATAAATGATAGGAAGTCCGTCCCCGGGGGGACGGGCTCTTTTTTCGCAGCTGTACTGAATTCAATCACCTATATAAAGGCAACCCTATACTTAGGGCTGCTTAAAAGGAATGGATAATTTACTTCACAGTCATCATTCTATACAATAAATAAAGGAAATAAGTCAGATCAATAAAAGGTGTTATATATGAAACATGTCATTATTGGAGCGGGCATAGTTGGAGCTTCCACGGCTTATCACTTGTCCAAAAGAGGGGAAGAAGTTCTTATCGTAGACCGGAAAGACAAAGGACAGGCTACGAGGGCTGCTGCTGGAATCATATGTCCATGGTTAACGAACCGCACGAATAAATCATGGTATCATTTAGTACTAGAAGGGGCGAGGTATTATCCTTTCCTCATTAAAGAGTTGGAGGACCTTGGGTTAACCGATACAGGTTATAAACAAGTGGGAGCTATTAATATCTTTGATACCGAAGAGAAATTAGACCGAAAAATGAAGGTTGCTTTGGAACGCAGACAGCAGTCACCAGAAATGGGAGACATTACAAAACTAACTCCTGCGCAGACTAAAGCGATGTTTCCTCCTGTAGCTGAGCATTATGGAGCTCTTCATATTAGCGGAGCAGCAAAAGTGGATGGAGAAGCTGTTTCGCAGGCTCTTCTTTCCGCAGCCGAGATGAACGGAGCCGTCTTTAATGAAGGAGAGGTTCAACTTGTTAATAATGGAGATGCTTCTGCGCGTGTTCTGGTAGATGATGAACATATGGAGGCAGACCAGGTAATCGTTACAAATGGTGCTTGGGCTAAACAATTATTTGCTTCTTACGGTTTAAATACAAATGTGACATACGAAAAGGCTCAAATCGTTCATTTACAGGTCCCTGAAAAGGATACAGACTCATGGCCAGTCATGCTTCCGCCATTTAATCACTACATGCTGACTTTTGACAATGGAAAATTGGTTATTGGGGCTACCAAGGAAAACCGTGAGGATTTTGAAACGGATGTGACGATGGGAGCGGTTCATCAACTGTTAAATAAAGCTTTAAAAGTAGCTCCAACACTTGCTGAAGCTGCTTATATTCAAACAAAAGTTGGTTTTCGTCCATTCACTCCCGGCTCTTTACCTGTTATTGGCCGTGTGCCAGGGCTCGAGAATGTATGGATGGCAAATGGTCTTGGTGCTTCAGGATTGACCAGCGGTCCATATGTAGGATCTATTCTTGCTAGTTTAGCGGCAGAAGAACAAGTAGAAATCAATTTAGATGTTTATGATCCCGCTAAGGCATTTTAATAAAACCCACAAACTCTTTGGAGTTTGTGGGTTTTTAACGAATTAGGCATGTTTCTTTACTCTATCACCTGGATGCAGCTCGTGATTTATAGAGTCTTTTATCTCATCGTCTTCGCGAGGCTTAGTAATAAATAGAGCTAGTACTATTCCTGCAAGGGAAAGCAGCGTGATTACGATAAAAGCTATGCAGACCCCGTATATGCCGGGGAAATCTATCGCAGGATTTCCCTGAGCATTTTGGGTGGAAGTGGTCATCACGGTCACGAGGATGGCCGTACCAACAGAAGCAGCCACCTGCCTCATGGTGTTATTCATAGCAGCGCCATGCGCTATTAGTTTTTGAGGCAATTGATTTAACCCTGCGGTTGTAACTGGCATCATGACCATGGATAAGCCAAACATACGGATGGAATACAGGATAGTGATGGAAGTAAAGGTTGTTTCAATGTCGAGAGAAACAAAAGCAGCTGAAGCCCCGGTTAATATGGTTAATCCTGTTAGAGCAAGCAATTTTGCGCCGATTTTATCAAAGATTCTGCCAGTTAAGGGTGACATAAACCCACTAATGATCGCTCCGGGCAGAAGAGCAAGTCCAGACTGAAAAGCGGTAAATTCCCTCATATTCTGCATATAAAGCGGGAGGAGAGTTTCTACTCCTATTAAACCCATAAAAGCAATCATTCCTATAATGGTTGAAATGGTAAATACAGAATATTTAAATACCCTGAATTCAAGCATTGGGTGTTCCATCCGCAACTGTCTAGTTATAAATAGAAACAGTCCTATGCAGCCAATTAAAAGCACGTATATGGCAGTGGGACTGGTCCATCCTTCATTTCCAGCTACTGTAAATCCGTAGAGGAGACTTCCAAAACCAATGGAAGATAATCCAATAGATAAGGGATCTACTTTCGGAAAACTGAGTTCAGTTACGTTTCTTAGAAAGAAATAAGCTAATACAGTAATGATAAGTGCAAGCGGAAGTGTGACTAGAAACAACCATCTCCAAGAAAAAGCCGCTGTAACCCAGCCTGAAAGGGCTGGACCTATGGCTGGTGCGAAAGAAATGACAAGCCCAATATAACCCATAGCCGCTCCGCGCTTATTGATCGGAAATATCATTAAGAAAACGGTTTGCATAAGTGGAAGCATAACCCCTGCGCCACTTGACTGTATGACCCTGCCCACTAGAAGTGTTCCAAAGTTAGGGGCTAAACCTCCTAATACGGTTCCGACTGTAAATATGGTCATAGCTCCCAAAAATAATTGTCTGGTAGTAAAACGTTCAATTAAAAATGCGCTGATAGGAATCATTATTCCATTAACAAGCATAAAAACGGTGGTGAGCCACTGGGCGCTATTGGCCGATATATTCATCTCATCCATAATAGGGGGAATGGCTGTAATCATTAACGTTTGATTTAATATAGTAATAAAAGATCCTGCTAGTAATATAGCAGCGATCAGTACTTTATTATAATGGGTAGTGGTCATAAGTATCATCCTAATTCTTTGGGTTTTTCTGGATCAATTCCGTTATTATACGCCTGAACAATTGAAATAGACAACCATTTAGAGAGCAATTATTTAAATTTATATTTTTAGAAAAATTCAACAAAGAACAAATTCACTATAATGATATTATGTAAATTAATACAAAGTAAGCTCCCGCATGGATGCTAAGGAGCTTGTTCTAGTCAAGATTGTAAATATTGTTTGGTCTGTGAAGAAAGAGACTGATCAATTACTTCTTTGTATTCTTTCAAGAGTTTGCTGAAGATGGTTTCCCAGGATTGATCCAGAGCATACTTTCTTGCTTCATTTGCCATTTCTCGAATCCTGAATGGGTTTGCTAATAGATTACATATAGCATCAATCATCTGGGAAGAGTTTCTAGGTTCGCACAGGATTCCTGTCTTCCCGTTCTGGATTATTTCCTGAACGCCGCCAGATTTTGAAGCCACGACTGGAGTTCCGCAGGCAAGCGCTTCGAGAACTACATTTCCAAAAGTTTCTGTTGTCGATGGAAAAACGAATAAAGTGGAATTTGCATAAATGTTTGCTAATTCACTTCCGTGTACATAACCGGTAAAGGTTATATTAGGCAGTTTCTCCTCTTGAAGCTCTTTTAGGAGCGGACCTTCTCCAACTATTAGCCAGTGAACCTTGTCTTTATAGGGGGCGGGGAGATCCCTGGCAATATCCATAAGTATGTCCAGGTCTTTTTCAGGGGCCACTCGACCAACATAAGTTAATAGATATGTTGGTTTACTTTCATAATAATCTTTGAGGATCATTTCATTTGTGGAAGAGTGAAATTTTGTACAGTCTACTCCCCTGCTCCAAATCGAGATGTTATGAAAACCTTGAAGATTTAATTCGATTCTCGTTTGATAAGAAGGAACAAAAGTCCGTTGAAAATCCTTATAAAACCACTTTAAATATTTCCACATCCATTTTGATAAATATTGAAGGTTATAATACTCTAAATAGCGATCGAAATTTGTGTGGTAGGATCCGACAATGGGAATGCTTAATTTTTTTGCACAATATAATCCAGTCAAGCCCATATTAAACGGGGTGGCAATGTGGACAATATCAGGGTTGAAAGATTCCAGATCTTTTCTTAAGAGAGGTGCGCAGGGGAATGAAAGACGGCATTCAGGATACAAGAAGAACGGAAAGCTAAAAACAGGGCGGATACAGTCAGAGGGGATCGAACCTTTCAAGTAGGGAATAAACAAACGATATTCAATTTTTTCCTTTTCTAAATGAGTGATTAATCTTTCCAGAGTTCGAGATACTCCATTGACTTGTGGCGCGTAAGTGTCAGTGAAAATGGCAATCTTCATGTTAAATTCCCTCCTCAAACCATTCCTGTGATCGATTTACGGTAAGACGGGCATTCAGCCTACCGCTATTATGTATTCGATCTTTTAAAAGGATATGACAGAATAGGAGGATAGCTTAATAGCTTAAATAAAATCCAAACAAAAAACCTACTTCAATATAGTAGGTTTTTTGAAGAGCATTATATTGGTGAGGTAATTAGTTGGTATAAGGGTGAGTTGAAAAGGATTAGCTCAATGACATCATCAGGCTGCTTTTTTACCAAGAGATTGTTGACTGATGGTTTTCAACAAGATCATTTTGTCTTTAAACGTCAGTTTGCACCAGAGACCTGCATTGATTTTCATTCTCTTCTCCTCCTAGGAAAAATTTAA
>NZ_JBAPTY010000459.1:0-3452 GCF_049282395.1 Halobacillus sp.
ACGCTTGGCATTGGCTATATTGTCAGTGCCTTTATGGTCGGTTTGCGCAGGGACAACCGTGCGATTCACGATTTCATCGCAGGAACGTATGTGACGGAAGCCGAACCTGGAGAAGCGGTGGGGTTACAGTACAAGGATGATCTCAAGCAAGGTTAATCGTATACAAAGCTGCCAATCCCTGGGCAGCTTTATTTTTTATTCGGAATGATAGAAAGGGGAAGGTTATGGATCAATCGGTCGGGTTTTTAAGAAGATTGGGCGCTGTCCTGCTGGATATACTGATTGTATTTCTGCCTATTGGGCTTCTCGTGTCTGCTCTGTTTCAGACGGAACTGAACAGCTTGATATCTAATATGATCGAGGGGCTGTATATGCTGATCGTTCCTGTATTCTGGTATGGGTACGTCGTCGGAAAGAAAATCATGGGGATCCGTATTGTGAAAACAAATGGAAAAGATGTAGGCATTGGGACGATGCTCTTGCGCGTAGTCCTGTCAGGCGCGATCTATGGACTGACGTTTGGTGTTCTCTATATTGTCAGTGCTTTTTTTGTTGTTTTTCGCAAGGATCACCGCGCGATTCACGATCTCTTTGCCGGTACGTATGTAACCAACGCTGAACCCGGGGAAGCTTTGACCTTGCCGGACGCTTGAGGATGATCGTTATCAAATACGAAATAACATGAAATAGTCTGTGAAGGGTGACCCTGTGAGTAAAACAGGGTCATTTTTTAATGATAGAATTCGGTTCACCAAGCAGTTCGTGAAACTCTGAATCTAGTAAACAAAAAACCGAGCGATGATTCATCGCTCGGTTATAATTTAGATAGCGTTTGTAATTCAAAGTGGTCGGCAACCCGGTCAAAGTCTCTGACGACATTGAACATTTGATTCTCCGAGAAATTATTCGTGCTTTCCCACACCTGAGGGTGGACCGTGAACGTGTAATATTTACCTTCTGTAAAGTAACAGTGGTGAGGCGCGTCCAATAGTTTCTGTAAGGATTCTTCATTCTTCGCTTCGTTCAGGCGGATAGGCTTTTGGCTGAAGATACTCCGTTTACATTTCGCTTCAATCTGCATAGGAAGCAGCTCCTTTTATTAATAGATTCTTGTATAAATAGTGTATCCAAATAGTCAGAAAATTATAACATTAAATTGGACAAATTGAAGGTTCTACATGGACATTCCATCACTTTCTTATAGTGGCAGGAATTTCGTTGGGGAGGCTTCTTTTTTTGTGTCACTTTTTGTAATTTTTCTAAAATTCAGTTTACAAAGTTATGAAACTCTTATACAATTTTCAGTATACTGTATACAGAAAAACATAGGTGGAGTGATTCATGAGAAGGGTCAATAAGATGATGTCCATATCCGACCAGACGTATGACTTGCTGCGTCAGTCGATTGTTTCTGGAGAATTCAGTGCCAATGAAGAATTGCCCGAAGAGAAAATATCGAAGCAGATCGGTGTGAGTCGAACGCCGCTGCGTGAAGCACTGCGCCGCCTGGCTTCAGATGGACTGGTTGTCCTTCAGAAGGGGAAACCGGCCAGGGTGGCTACCTTTACGATGGAGGGAGCCCTGCACCTGATGGAAGTCCGCACGCTGCTTGAAACGCACAACCTCCGAACGATTACCCCTATTCGATCTCAAGCTACCATTGAAAAACTGCGGGAGAATGTACGGAATCAGAAGAAAGCGATTACAGGAGAAGATTATGAAGAGTTTGTCGAACTGGATCGGGATTTTCATTTACTGCTGACAGAAGACAATGAGAATAAGAAGTTAAGGGATCTAATCCTGCAAATGAATTCAGGGGATTATCGCGCCTTTATCATCTTATCGAACACGCTGTCTCAAAGTGCAGAAGCAGCCTGCGAGGAACATGAAGCCATCCTGGAAGCGGTGGAGGAAAAAGATGTCGAGCGGGCCTCGGCAGCGATCGATCTACATATGAACAAAGTCATTACACGCATCACTCAATATCAGACTTAGGAGGAGTACATATGAAGAAGGTTTTACTTGTATTATTTGCGGCTCTTATCACATTAGCCGCATGCGGGCGTCCAAGCTCTGGAGGAGACGGCGGTTCTGAGGAAGGGAGCAAAGAAACGTACACGATCAGTCTGGCTCACTTAGTGTCGGAGGATCAGTCGTCTCACATTGCAGCAGAATCGTTTAAGAAGAAGCTTGAGGAAGAGTCGGACGGACAGCTGAAGGTCGAACTTCACCCGAACGGGGAGCTGTATCCTTCTGACCGCGAAGCGATTGAAGCGGTCCAGCAGGGAAATATTCAAATGACGATTCCAGCCGTTGCATCCATTTCTTCCTTTAATGAAGATTTCATGGTGTTTGACCTGCCGTTCCTGTTTGAAAGCTACGAGCAGGCGTACAAAGTGCTGGACGGTGAAATCGGGCAGGGATTGCTGGATGATTTATCGGAACAAAATATCAAGGGACTTGTTTTTGCGGAAAATGGCTTCCGTCATCTATCGAATAACAAGGGACCGGTCGAGTCGCTCGAGGATATTCAAGGCCTGAAAATGCGTACGTTGGAAAGCGCGGTTCATACGGCAACCTTTAACGCACTTGGAATGAATGCTTCTCCTTTCGCGTTCGGCGAGCTCTATACAGCGCTACAGCAGGGAACATATGACGCAATGGAAGCACCGGTGTCCCTGTTCTATACGAATAAGTTCTATGAAGTGCAGGACTACTTGACGCTGACCGGTCATGTGTATGCGCCGACGGCTTTACTTATGAACAATGACTTTTACAAGGGGCTTCCGAAAGACCTGCAGGATTTAGTCATGGAAGCTTCGGAAGAATACCGTACTGAACAGCGGGAACTGGCTCAAAAACAGGATAGTGAATTTTTAGAAGAGTTGAAAGCAGAAGGTATGGAAGTGAATGAGCCTTCTGAGGAGCTCATCAAATCCTTCAAAGAGGAAGTTCAGTCGGTTTATGACGAATTCGAAGATGATATTGGTAAAGATCTCTTGGAAAAAGTGCAGAAAGCCGTTGAATAACGATAACTTAAAGGAAGGCCGCGGCCTTCCTTTACTACATAACAGGGTGGGACAGTCATGTCGAAGATTTTTGGAAATATAGAAAAAGGAATACTGGTGGCCACACTGGCCCTGATGGTCGTCCTTATTTTCGGTCAGGTGGTGGGACGGTACATTTTCCAGTCCGCTCCCAGCTGGACAGAGGAAATCGCCCGTTACCTGCATATCTTCCAGGTGTGGGTCGGCGCAAGCTACGCCGTAAAAATGAGAGAGCACATCCGCGTCGATGCTTTTGTGAACCTGTTTCACGGAGTCGTAAGAAAAATTCTGGAGTCTGCGAGCGTGATCCTGTGGTTCCTGCTGGTCCTATTTTTAGCCGTGTACGGAACCAATCTTGTACTCGATACATTAAGCTACGGCCAGCAATCACCGGCGATGCAGATT
>NZ_JBAPTY010000460.1:0-8171 GCF_049282395.1 Halobacillus sp.
ACTTTAATGTCATCATTTTGCTCAGCTTCTTTAATCGCTTCTTTTAACCCGGCTATCATATCGTCTGAAAATGCATTTAAAGCATCAGGACGATTTAAAACACACGAAAGCACCGGTCCATTAAGATCCACGCTCAAATGATCATTACCTAAGTTCATACGATCCATCTCCCTTTTATGAAATATATTGTTTTTCTTCCATCATCACTTCAGCAATTGCGCGATTACGTTCTATCGAATCTTCCCATAGATAGTTACTTAAAAGAACGGAGACATTTCTCATAATCCTTATTCGTTCTTCTCCTTTCATCAAGTTAGAGAATAGAAAGGAAGAAGCCTGTTGTATTTCTTGAGCTGATTGCTCTACCACGGTGTAAGCGAGTTTCGTTTTAAGTTCCGCTTCCTGGTCGGAGCTGCGAATTGCTTTAAGCGTCCTCAGTACAGCTGATTCACTTGAATATAACGCGATCGCTATATTAGCAAGCTTCATCATGATTTCCTGTTCGTGCTGAATCGTCTCACCGTGGACTTTAAGTGCTGTTCCCGCTGCTACAATGTATAAATTTCGAAACAAAGCTACAGCTTCCTGAAGTTTATCTAAAGGACCTTCCACTTGTTTGAACAAATTGTTTTTCAGTGAATGCTCAGCCTTTTCCAGAACTGTTCGAGCATCAAACTCCCCTTTGCCCAGCTTTTTGAAAAAGTTGCCTGGAATCAGCAAGCGATTAATTTCATTGGTCCCTTCGAAAATGCGATTGATACGTGAATCCCTGTAAGCTTGTTCAATTGGGTATTCTTTGATAAAACCGGCTCCACCATGGAGCTGCAGGGATTCATCTGCGATTTCGTCTAATGTCTCCGATCCCTTGATTTTACATATTGCAGATTCCAACGCATGTTCATTCATCGCTTTTGCCACAGCTTTTGGATTCTCACTATCGTAATAACTACCAAGAGCTGATTCCACATGGCCCGCGGTTCTATAGAGAAGAGATTCTGTTTCATAAATACGCGCAGCCATACGAGCTACTTTTTCTTTAGTAGCACTGAAATCAGCAATGGCACGTCCAAACTGCTTTCTTTCTGTTGTATGTTCCAAGGCTAACTTGAAACAATGTTTAGCTGCTCCATTCGTCGCAAAACCTAGATTGAACCGGCCTAGATTCAATACATTCAATGCAATTAAATGCCCCTTGCCTACTTCTCCAAGTCTGTTCTCCACCGGTACCTTGCAATCTTCCATAATGACGGAACACGTAGAAGAACCTTTAATCCCCATCTTATTTTCCTCAGGTCCGATCGACAGCCCCTCAAAGTCTTTCTCTACAATAAAAGCTGTAAAATCCTTCCCGTCCACTTTTGCATAAACAATGAACGTGTGGGAAAAAGCTGCATTCGTGATATAGATCTTCGTTCCATTCAGCAAGTAGTGAGTGCCTTCCTCGTTCATAACAGCAGTCGTCTTAGCGGAAAGAGCGTCCGAGCCAGCGTCAGGCTCCGTGAGACAATAAGCTCCTATATACTCACCAGAGGCCAATTTGGGCAAATACTTATTCTTCTGTTCCTCTGTGCCAAAATAGGTTATGGGCAGCGTCGCGATACACGTATGATTGGAGTGAGCTACACTATATCCGCCCCCGCTTCCGAGAGCCTCACCTACGATCCCTTTACTGATTTTATCGAGTCCTAGCCCTCCATATTTTTCTGGAATACTGTGACCCAATAGCCCCAAATCCCCTGCGATCTTCATCTTCTCTGAAACAAATTCGTAATTCTCTGCTTCCAGCTCTTTTCTGTTCGGGTGTATTTCCCGGGAAATAAATTGTCGAGCCGTGGAAGCTATCATTTTATGTTCCTCACTGCGGTCCTCAGGGGTGAAAACTGTTTCTGGACTGCTCTCCGTGATTAAAAATTCCCCACCACGGACGTCATGTTTTACGGGATTCATAATCCCCCTCCTTTAATTGCCCTGATATCGGGTCATAGGTTGGTATGGTATGAAATAGTCCTTCCCTTGCAGCGAACTCAATTTCTTTACGATTCAGTCCTGCTTTAAGGAGAATCCGGCCGATTCTGGATTCACATAGCAGATCAGCTTCGGATAAATGGTTTCCTTTATAAAACAGCCATGCGGTCAAAGCTGCATCTGATAAATTCCAATCACCCTGTTTCTGTAAGTAATGAATGAGACTTCCAGCTCCATAGAAATCTTCTAGTGTGTAATGTCCGCTTGAACCTGAACATACGAGCATAATCGTATCGTTCTCGTGTCGCTCAGATAAAAAAGCAGCCATAGCTGGATTGTTAAGCAAGGACGATGCGTACAAATGATCCGCCTGACTGGAACGCTGTAACGCAACCGTTCCATTAGTGGTACTTAATATCACGTGTTTTCCTTTGACTACCGGCTGTAAGTGCGTACGTAGAGGATGATGAAACCCTTCGATAACCTGTCCCTGATCTTCTCCGGCTAAAATGTAAGGTTCCGAAAAGTTTTTAGCTCTTTCTTCAGCGTGAGCTGGATCATACACGGGAATGACCGAAGAAGCTCCATCCGCAAGGGCTGCTGTTATCGTCGTAGTAGCGAATAAAACGTCAAATACAATCGCCACTTTCCCCACCATAAGTTCCTCTTTAATATCTTCTTTTTTGAAAATGACGTGAATATCTCCCATGCTTAAATACCAGCCGTCTCTTCAGCATGCTTAATCAGGTTGTTTACAAAAACATTCATGTTCGCAAATCTAGGATCATTCGTCTGTCCCTGTTTGTACCTGTAATAAATCTGTTGAATAATTCCGGCCAGCTTAAAGTAGGCAAACGTGAGATACACGTGAATATCATCTACACCTCGACCGCTTTTTTCAGCGTATCTTTCAATAAATTCCTTCCTTGTATAGAAACCTTCCGTAACTGTAACCGGCGGTTTCCCCAGCCCTGTTTTCAATAGTTCAGGATCGTCAGCCTCGATCCAGTAACTGAGGGCAGCTCCCACATCGGCCAGGGGATCTCCAACGGTGGTCATCTCCCAATCAAAAAGTCCAACCATTTTTGCCGGATCATCCGGATCAAACATGGCATTATTTAACTTATAGTCGTAGTGAATGACGGCGGCTTCATCAGAATACGGGACATGAGCTATAAGCCACTTTTTCAATCGCTCTCCACTGACCACATCATCCGTTTCAGCTTTTTCATAACGCTTAATCCATCCATGTATTTGCCGCTCCATAAATCCTTCCGGCTTCACCATCTCCTTCAAAGCTGTCTTTTTGTAATCAATAGAATGGAGTTCCACCAGGCGGTCTACCATGGATTCCGATATTCTTCTGCCCAGATCCCGACTCGGTTCTACCCCATCAGGAAATTCTTTATCGAACACCAGCCCGTCTCTGCGTTCCATGATGAAAAAAGGGGCTCCTAACACATCTCCTGAATCAAACAAGTAAGGCTTCGGTGCCAACGGAAATACCGGGTGCAAGGCTTCTAAGATTGTATATTCACGTTCCATATCATGAGCTTTAGGAGCCACTGGACCAAGGGGCGGCCTGCGTAGTACAGCTCGCCAATCATTCACGGCAAGCTCATAAGTTAAATTAGAATGGCCGGCGCCAAACTGACGGACCTGTAACTCACCATCTGGGATGGCGAGATTATTCCGTAAGAATTGTTCAATCGCCTGGACATCGATCTCTTCTCCCTGGCGCACGGTTCTTGTATCATTCGTATCCTGCATGCTGAAGCTCCTTTCTATTTTGCTGTTAACTGATAAGAGGAAAGCTTAGTTTTCATCTCCTCAGTCAATGGAGAGCTTTTATGATTTTTGAAATCAAACTGCACAATTACCGAGTAACCCCTGGCCGTCACTTCCCCACTCTCTTTCTCATATAGATCCTGCTCTAGGTGAAAACTTGAATTCCCTATTTTCGTGACGCTGGTTTTTATAGTAAGCGTTTGATTGAAATAGACCTGCTTTAAGAAATCACATTTTATCGAAGCGAGAATGAAATTCCAATCATCTCCCACAAGTCCCAGATCCTCGAAAAAGCGTATACGTGAATCTTCCATATATACAAAGAAATTGTTGTTATTTACATGCCCTAATAAGTCTGTTTCACAAAACCGGACTGTAATTTCATGCTCATGCATCTTCTTCCCCCCCTTTAGTTCCTGACTTTGTTATCGTACGTGTAAAATCCTTTTCCGGTTTTTCTGCCAAGCTCCCCAGCTTCTACTTTTTCGGTTAAGGTTTTGGATGGCTTATCGTTTGGATCTTTGGTTTCTTCATACTGCTGCTGCATAACGTAATAACCGACATCGATACCGGACAGATCCATCAATTCAAAAGGACCGATGGGATGGTGAAGTGCTTTTTTAGTGATCTTATCGATATCCTTAAAGTCTGCGTACCCACCTTCATACAGACTCATCGCTTCTTTCTGAATAGCAAAGAGAATCCGGTTTGCGATAAAACCTGAGACTTCCTTCTGCAGCAGCACGGCCGTACGGTTCATTTGTTCACAAACCTCCATAGCGACAGCTGCTGTTTCTTCAGTTGTATGCTCCCCCTTCACGACTTCCACACAATCCATAACCAGAGGCGGGAAGAAGAAATGCATATTGCACACGCTTCCAGGTCTTGAAGTTGCGTCTGCTATCAACGAACTTACGATGGTCGATGAATTCGTTGCCAGGATCGTATGAGACGGTACGATCTCATCAAGCTTGCTGAAGACTTCCCGTTTTACAGCAAGTTTCTCCACCACTGCTTCAATTACAAGATCCGCCTCGCTCGCAGCATCTCTTAAGTCAGTGGTAAAAGTAAGACGGCTGAACGCTTCATTACGATCGGCTTCTGAAATTTTATCTTTCGCCACCCATTTATCCATAATGTCAGCCAGTTTATCTTTTGCCTGTGCTAACGAATCGTTACTAATGTCCTGTAAACTTGTACGGAATCCCGCTAATGCTCCCAGCATAGCGATTTGATGACCCATGGATCCTGCTCCAATAACGGCTATCTGTTCTACTTTCATAGTGACTCCTCCTTATTAATCGTGATCGTAATGTTCACTTAGCAAGACGCATGCATCCCGCCGTCCACCACTAGAACGTCCCCGGTGACATAGTTAGACGCTTTGGAGGCTAGAAACAGGGCAGCCCCTTTTAAATCTTCATCTGTTCCAAACCTTCCCATCGGGGTACGGTCGAGGATAAGATCGCCACCCTGATCAAGTAAGCCTTGAGACATTTTGGTAGGGAAAAACCCTGGAGCGAGAGCGTTCACCTGAATATTATGGGATCCCCACTTTACGGCCAAATCTTTTGTAAAGGTAATAACGGCTCCTTTACTTGCGTTATAGCCGATGGTGTCCATAAACCGTGGGTCTGCTCCGCCAAGTCCAGCAACTGAAGCAATGTTAATGATTTTTCCGGACTGCTGTTTAACCATGACCTCTCCCACTTTTTGTGCCATTAAAAAAGTACCGGTAACATTCACATTCATAACCTTCTGAAACGCCTCAAGCGGCATCTCCAGCGTTGGTGCTCCCCATGTTGCTCCGCTATTGTTGACGAGGATATCAATTTGGCCAAAACGCTCCAGTGTCTGACCGACAACATTCTCAATATGAGATGGATTGGTAACATCACATTCTAAGGCCAGGGTGTCTACACCAAGTTCGCTTTCCAATTTGGAAGCCATCTGCTCGCAGGCTTCTACTTTTCTTGAGCATAAAACAACGTTAGCTCCTGCTTCGGCTAATCCTTCGGCAATCTGTGCGCCTAAACCTCTCCCGCCTCCTGTTACAATGGCAGTTTTCCCGGTCAGATTAAATAATTCATTTACATGCATCTTCTCACTCCTCGTATTTGGATAATTCCAGCTTAGCGATTTGTCTGCGGTGTACCTCATCTGGTCCATCAGCAAGCCGTAGTGTACGGGCTCCGGCCCACTGGGCAGCAAGCGTAAAATCCTCACTTACCCCCGCCGCTCCGTGAGCCTGTATGGCTCTGTCAATGACACGAAGCGCCATGTTCGGTGCGACAACTTTGATCATGGCAATTTCAGTTTTGGCTTGTTTGTTTCCAACGGTATCCATCATATGGGCAGCTTTTAATGTAAGAAGCCGAGCTTGTTCCAACTCAATTCTGGAATCTGCAATCCACTCCCGTATTACTCCCTGCTCTGCAAGCGGCCGATGAAAAGCCGTTCTATTCTGGACACGCTTACATAATTCTTCAAGCGCACGCTCAGCGGCACCAATCAGCCTCATGCAGTGGTGAATTCTCCCCGGTCCCAGGCGTCCCTGGGCAATTGCAAAACCTTTTCCTTCTCCCCAGATCATATTGCTCGCCGGGACACGCACATTTTCAAAAGTGATTTCCGCATGTCCATGAGGCGCATGGTCATAACCAAATACGGGAAGCATGCGCTCAATTTTGACCCCTTCTGACTCCAAAGGAACGAGAATCATAGATTGTTGATCATATTTCGGGGCATCCGGATCGGTTTTTCCCATAAATATAGCAATTTCACAACGGGGATCACCGGCTCCGGAAGACCACCACTTTCTACCGTTTATGACGTATTCGTCCCCATCCCGTTCAATCAGTGCTTCAATATTCGCAGCATCTGAAGACGCCACATCTGGTTCTGTCATAGAAAAACAAGACCTGATCTCCCCGTTTAATAAAGGTTCCAGCCATTCTTTCTTTTGCTCTTCACTTCCGTAACGAGCAAGAACTTCCATGTTACCGGTATCCGGCGCGTTACAGTTAAAAACTTCAGGACCTATAAGAGATCGACCCATCATTTCACAAAGAGGAGCATACTCCAGATTTGAAAGTCCTGCTCCATATGTAGAATCCGGTAAAAATAAATTCCACAGCCCTGCTTCTTTTGCTTTTGATTTTAATTCCTCCATTATTGGCGGTACAGAAGACCAGCGAGTTTCCTGCTGGTTTAACTGCTCTTCATACAAGCGCTCATTTGGGTACACTTCATCTTCCATAAAGCTTCGTATCTGCTGCTGATATCTTTTTACATTCTCCGAGTAATCAAAATTCAACGATTTGCCCCTTCCCCGGAAACATACTGTCCGGTTAGTATATAATATCCATTTTATACCGATAATTCTGAAAATTCAACAGAAATGAGTGAGTATTCATTTTTATCTGTCATATTATCCTGCTTTACCCATATGTATGAGATGTAGGACACTTTACAGGAGGGATGCAAACATGCGTGACCATCAGAATGAAAACTCCGCGAATGACAGAAAGTCCTCAAATGAGCAAAAAGAAAGCTTGATTAAAAACGTTAGTAAAGAAGCCAATCAGGTGGTTCACAACACAGTGGATACTTCAGGCAAGATTATAAAGTCGATCACAGGTGAAGGAGGCCTTCTCGGTAAAACGATTGATTCTTCAGGGAATATTATTAAAAAAGTAGCTGATAAGGGCAATGAAGCTATTGATAAGACTTCCGATACCTCTTCTAAAGCCTGGAAAACTATAAAAGATAAAACCGTAAATCGAAAAAAATAGAACCATACAAAAAGAGCTGTCAGTCTGACTGACAGCTCTTTTTATAGACTTTATTAGATATTTCAGATAAACTCCCGTTTGTTGAAGACTCAGTTTCGAGATATTTTTTGAGCGGAAGGTCCTCCAGGGGACGATTTCGCTTTCCGGCCCTGCACGACGCAGGGTCGTTCGACGTTGCCACACGACGTGGCGGTCTTAGGCGAACTTCTTCTGTGGCAAGCTTCCTCAGGCTTCGCCTTCCGGGATCTCACCGATCATGTTCATCCCACAGGAGTCTTCATCATCCCCCTCCGAACCTTGCAGAATAGGGAGTTCGAAGCCTTCTACGAAGATGTCTACTAAAGGAAGATCGTTAACCTAAGATCGACAATTCCTATCGAATTCAAGGGTATAAACCCGTGTTATATAAGCATTTATGGTTACTTGAGGACGTTACCTTCTCTTATAGAAGGGTCCGTTTTATCCACTACTGGCTAGGTGGCGAAGGAAACGACGAGAATCCCAGTTTAAAAGCGGAAGCACCTTGGTCAGCGGCGTATGGACTGGACGGACAAATGTGGAGGTGCCTTGTCCAGCCTCGACAAGCTTAAGAACGACCATGAAAGGAAGTGCCCTTCTTCCTTT
>NZ_JBAPTY010000461.1:0-15164 GCF_049282395.1 Halobacillus sp.
ATTTGGTATTTTCAATTTACATTTTGGAAGAACCCTTTTTCAATCAACAAACGATAATTTTTGTGTTAAAAGGTATGGTCGTTTTATTTATCATGTATTGAATTAACCGATTAAAGTATTAATTGCAACAGAAGAAGATTAAAACAATTAAAAAACGAGGTGCGTATGTGTGAATGAATACACGTATCCAATTATTGCTGGTATTTTGGTCGGTACGGCTTTAAGGGTCTTTATGCTTCGAACCGACTATCGTCAGTATCCTACCTACTTACACGGGAAAATTATTCATTTATCGCTGGGTTTTATAGCGGCTTCACTCGGGACTATAGCCATTCCTTCTATAATGGAAAAAGAATTTACAGCTGTTACCTTTTTAACGTTAGCTGCTTCCCAGTTCAGAGAAGTTCGCAACATGGAAAGAAATACGTTAACAGAAATGGATTCTTATGAACTTGTACCCCGGGGAAACACTTATATTGAAGGGATTGCTGTCGCTTTTGAAAGCAGAAATTACCTGGTTATTTTTACTTCCTTTATTGTTACGCTGTGCTATTTAGCAATAAATGGATGGGCAGCTCTAGGGGTTGCTTTAGTGTGTTTTGTTATTTCTTCCCAGTTAATGAGCGGTTCCAAGCTTTCCGATATCGTAACGGTGGAACTCTCAGAACTTAGCTTTAAAGGGGCAGGTTTATATGTAGATAACATTTATATCATGAACATAGGACTTCCTGAACGTCAGGACGAAATATTAAAGTATGGGATGGGATTCATACTGACCCCTAGGTCTTTTAGTGTGCGGTCCACTATAGCTAACCTTGGCCAGCGTCAAGCAATTTTACATGATGTCTCCGTTACTCTTGGAGTTTTTAGAGATTCTGGAACCCCTGCACTTGTTCCGTTAATTAAGCGAGATCTTAACGATGGGAGAATTGGTGTTTTTATATTACCTCAGGAAAAAGACCCAGTAAGAGCCAAAGAAATTATTTCCTCCGTGCCAGTACTGGAAAATGCCATACAAATGCCGTCAAGGAAAAGAAACCGGGAGGGCTAAATTATGAAGATGGAAAAAGCAATTTTAGCAGCGATCACAACCCAATCAGAAAAAGTAACCGGGAGCACGGCGGTTTTCCATTGTGAAACCAAGGAAGAAATGGAAGCTGTAGCTGCTAATCTTGAAGCTATCCTTGATGGAATCGCTCACGCTCTTAGTGATCGATTATATATCATAGTAAAGCATTAATGAAAGCGGATCAGTAAATGAAAGCGGCTCAGTAATTGTTTATTTTATTAATGTCTGCTAAAATATTAGAGTTAAAGGATTTCTGCTGTTCTGCGGAAGGAAAGCTGCGCATCGGCTATCCGCGGAAGAGCAGTATTTTTATGTTGCGTGGTATAGAGGAATAGAAAACTTAGGTAGATTTCTGTTTCTTGTACCTCGGTATTTTAAAGACGAAGAAAACGTGGAATAAGTAAAATAGAAAAGAAGAAAGGAAGATCCTTTCATGAGAAAATCTGTCATGGCTATTGTTGGACGGCCGAATGTGGGGAAATCAACCATATTTAATAGGCTTGTAGGGGAAAGAATTTCGATTGTAGAAGATACACCTGGAGTGACGAGAGACCGTATTTATGCAGAGGGAGAATGGCTGAACGAACGGTTTAATGTCATTGACACGGGTGGCATTGAACTTGGTGATGAGCCTTTACTTGTTCAAATGAGAGAGCAGGCTCAGGTAGCTATCGATGAAGCGGATGTTATTGTGTTCATGGTTAACGGCCGTGATGGAATTACCGGTGCTGATGAAGAAGTTGCGAAGATACTATACAAATCAAACAAACCTGTCGTGCTTGCCGTAAATAAAGTTGATAATCCAGAAATGAGAGAAAACATCTATGAATTTTATTCTCTTGGTTTTGGAGAACCTCACCCTATATCCGGTACGCATGGTCTAGGTCTTGGGGACATGCTGGATGAAGTGGTCAAACACTTCCCGGATAAAATGATAGAAGAAATTGACGACGATATTATTCGTTTTAGTGTAATTGGTCGTCCTAATGTTGGAAAATCTTCATTAGTAAATACTCTTTTGGGACAAGAGCGAGTCATTGTAAGCGATATAGCAGGTACAACTAGAGATGCTATAGACACCCCGTTTTCAAAAGATGACCGAGATTACGTTATAATTGATACGGCAGGGATGAGAAAACGCGGAAAAATTTACGAGGCTACTGAAAAATACAGTATAATGAGAGCGATGAAAGCTATAGAGCGATCCGATGTGGTTTTATCCTTGATTGATGCAGACACAGGTATTCAGGAACAGGATAAAAAGATAGCCGGCTATGCTCACGAAGCCGGAAAAGCTGTTATTATTGTGGTAAATAAATGGGATACAGTAGAAGTGGAAGAGAAAACGATGAAAGAGTTCGAAGACAAGGTTCGTTCCAACTTTCGCTTTTTAGATTATGCTCCTGTTGTATTTTTATCAGCAAAAACTAAAAAGCGTGTTCATACCTTACTTCCAAGAATACTGGAGGCAAGTGAGAATCATGCCAAACGTGTTCAAACAAATATATTAAATGAAGTGATTATGGATGCTTTGGCTATGAACCCATCACCTTCCATAAAAGGGCAAAAGTTAAAAATCTTTTATGCCGCGCAGGTATCTGTGAAACCTCCAAGCTTCGTAGTATTTGTAAACGAACCGGAACTGATGCACTTCACGTATGAACGTTTTCTTGAAAATCGAATTCGCGAAGCTTTCGGTTTTGAAGGTACGCCTATTAAAATCTTCGCCAGAAAGCGGAGTTAAGGGAATTTCAAGAAGGGAGCAGGTATCATGGGAAAAGTAGCCGTTTTAGGGGCAGGCAGCTGGGGAACAGCTCTTGCCATTGTCCTTGCAGATAATGGTCATGAAGTAGCTCTTTGGGCTCACCGTAAAGAGCATGCAGATGAGATAAACGAAACACGTGCAAATGAGAAATATTTAAAGGGGGTTACCATACCTGAACGGATAGTTGCTGATAGTCAGTTGGACCGGGTCGTGAGTGGAGTCGACCACATCCTGCTTGTTGTACCAACGAAAGCTATGCGTGAGGTATGTCAGAACCTTAGGAAGCTCATCGACCATAAAGTAACCATTACACATGCATCGAAAGGGATTGAACCTGAGACTTTTAAACGAGTTTCAGAAGTCATTCATGAAGAGATCCCTGAAGAGTTATACGAGGATATTGTTGTATTATCAGGACCTAGTCACGCTGAAGAAGTAAGCTTACGTCAGCCGACAACGGTTACGATCTCCTCGAAGAAGCTAGAGGTGGCAGAAAAGGTACAGGACCTTTTCATGAATCGGCAGTTCCGTGTTTATACTTCTCCTGACCTCATCGGTGTAGAACTGGGCGGCGCCCTGAAAAACATTATAGCTTTGGGGGCAGGAATATCAGACGGCTTAGGTTATGGTGATAACGCCAAAGCTGCTTTAATTACAAGAGGATTGGCTGAAATTGCACGTTTAGGAACTTCTATGGGAGCTAACCCCCTCACTTTTTCCGGCCTTACGGGCGTTGGGGATTTAATTGTTACTTGTACCAGTTCACACAGCCGTAATTGGCGTGCCGGATACAAATTAGGGCAGGGAAATGATTTGGATGAGGTGCTTGACGAGATGGGAATGGTGGTTGAAGGAGTACGAACAACGAAAGCGGCTTACCAGCTCTCTCAGACGCAGGATGTAGAAATGCCTATAACTTCTGGTATTTACCGAATTTTATTTGAAAAAGCCCATGCAAGAGACGTGGTGGACCAGTTAATGACAAGGATCCGCCGTCATGAAATGGAGGACCTCACAAATATTCTTGATGAACAAATGAATGACTGACACATATAGAACCTCGTGCATATACTATCCAGAACCTAACGCACGAGGAGGTCAATTGTTTATGAGTGATTTTCAAAAGAATATCTTTGATCATTTGAAGAAGAAAGCTAATATCGACGCAGAAGATGTTTTTAACGTGGCAAATTCTGTTCAAAATGCTGATTTTAAAGATGAGAAAACGGTGCGGCGTTTAGTACGTCAATTGGCAAAAATAGCAAACAAACCGGTTTCTAAGAAGAAAGAAGATAAAATTGTTGAAGCTATTACGAAACAGAATATGCCTTTGGATATGAATACTTTAGGTAAGTTTTTAAAAGGATAGTTAACGAGTGGGCGTCTGAGGAGGCGGCCCTTCGAAAAAATGCATATGATAACACGCAGCAATTATTACACATGAGCTGGATAGGGAATTATTTAGTCAAACCGGAGCATAGCTGCTCCGGTTATTTTTCTTAGAAAAAATGGAAAATGAATGAACCTTACATAAAATGCTGGGTTAGTATAGTTTCTTTGACTCGATATAGGAAGGTGTTTCCGCTTAGAGGCAAGCGTGTGGTATAATATCAAAAGCAATTTGTGTACAAAGGGGGACAATAATGTCTGAATCAATGCTCAATATGTACATCTCCTTTGCCGGAATTTTATTCTTGTTTCTGGCGATTGGATTGATTTTATTAAGCAGGCATAAATTAAAAGGTGTGCTCTCTGGAATTGTAGCCTTTTTAGCCTATGTGTTTATGATTCTGGGAGGTCTAATTATATTTTACATCGTATTTAGTGGACCGACAGCTTAAGGAAATGGAGGGCTCAACATGAAAATGCTAAAACTATGGACTGTGCCATTCCTTCTTGTCATATTGACGGGCTGTCTTTATCCAAGTAACCAGCTGCAAAAGAATCAGGTGCCTAACCAGGTTCAGTTAGAGTCTATCCAAAACGCGGTAGACACCTTTCAGGAAAATACAAATGGACTGTTACCTATTAAGACTAAACCTCAGGATACACCCATTTTTCAGAAATATCAGCTGGATTTTGAAAAGTTGAAGCAGCAAAACTTAATTGGCGAACCTCCTGGTACGGCCTTTGAGAACGGAGGATATTATCAGTATGTTATCATTTATCCAGAGGACAACCCTACAGTAAAAGTACTCGATTTAAGAACGACTGAAACACTTCGCTCGTTACAGGTGAAAGTAAAATTCTTCAGGGATAATAATCGTTATCCACCATTTGGAGATCAAATTGCTAAAGGTGTCTACGCCCTTGATTATGAAAAAATAGGTCTAGACGAACCTCCTATGATAGATAGTCCTTATTCTCAGCAAATGCTGCCCGTTTATTTAAATTCAGAAGGAAAACTGTTTATAGATTATCGAAAAGACTTATATGAATATCTTAAAAACAAGGATCATTCCTATGAATCTGGTGAAGATATCCGCTATTTACTTACGGACCATGCCCCGTTTGTGCCAGGTTATTCTGAACCCTACACCATACGTGATGGTGAACCCATCTTTATGAGCGAATATCAGTCATCTTGAAAAAAGCCGTTCCCAGTTAAGGGAGCGGTTCTTTTTTCGTACTGAACGTGCTTAAAAGGATGAAGAATGATCTTTCCCCCTGTCTCATAACCTTTAAAGAGCTAGTCCGGAGCGTATTACAGGAACACGATTCATTTAATTATATTATGAAGTTATTAATTTCTGGCATATTTCACTTAGATGATGTCATAGAATTAGATTGTCTAGGCTTGTATGATGGTGAAATTTTATTTGGGAGGGGATCCTTTGGAAAAGGTAGATATCTTTAATGATATTTCCAAACGGACGAATGGTGATATTTATCTGGGAGTAGTGGGGGCTGTACGGACTGGTAAATCTACATTTATAAAGAAGTTTATGGAATTAGTAGTCTTACCGAACATGGAAGAGGAGTCTGAAAGGGAACGTGCGTTAGATGAGCTTCCGCAGAGTGCAGCTGGAAAAACTATCATGACCACAGAACCGAAATTTGTTCCTAACCATGCAGCTACAATTAATATTGATGACCATCTGGATATACGTGTCCGTATGGTGGACTGCGTCGGATATGCTGTAAAAGGCGCTGTTGGTTATGAGGACGAACATGGTCCGCGGATGATTCATACACCATGGTATGAAGAAGCCATTCCTTTTCAAGAAGCAGCGGAAATCGGCACTCAAAAAGTTATCCAGGAGCATTCAACCATTGGAATTGTAGTAACTACTGATGGGACGATTGGAGAAATTGCACGTGCCGATTACGTAGAGGCTGAAGAAAAAGTAGTCGATGAGCTGAGAGAAGTCGGTAAACCTTTTATCATGATTGTTAATTCAGCTCAACCTCATGCTGATAGTACAGAGCGGTTGAGAAGTGAACTTTCAGAGAAATATGATATCCCAGTTCTGGCCCTGTCGGTCGAAAGTATGAGAGAGCAGGATGTACAAAGTGTTCTTAGAGAGGCTTTGTTTGAGTTTCCTGTCCTTGAGGTCAATGTAAACCTGCCAAGCTGGGTAATGGTGCTTGATTCAAGGCACTGGTTAAGAAACAATTTGCAAAATGCAATTGAAGACACAGTGAAGGACATTAAACGGCTGCGTGACGTAGATACTGTCATAGGAAACTTTGATCATTATGAATATATTACTGGAGCCCATATTTCTGGAATGGACCTTGGAGAAGGGGTGGCAGAAATTGATCTGCAGGCTCCTGAACACCTTTATGACCACGTGCTAAAAGAGATTGTTGGCGAGGAAATTCGCGGCAAAGATCATCTTTTGGAAATTATGCAGGATTTCGCCATCGCCAAAAGAGAATATGACCAAGTAGCAGATGCTCTGCAAATGGTGAAACAAACCGGCTATGGCATAGCAGCTCCATCTTTAGAGGATATGTCTCTGGAAGAGCCTGAAATAATACGCCAGGGTTCAAGATTCGGCGTTAGGTTAAAAGCAGTTGCCCCTTCCATTCATATGGTCAAAGTCGATGTACAGTCTGAGTTCTCGCCAATTATAGGTACAGAGAAACAAAGCGAGGAACTTGTAAGGTATTTGATGCAGGATTTTGAAGAAGACCCATTGTCTATTTGGAACTCAGATATATTCGGACGCTCGTTAAGCTCAATTGTTCGTGAAGGCATTCAGGCTAAACTTGCTTTAATGCCGGAAAATGCAAGATATAAATTGCAAGAAACGCTGGGGAGAATTATTAATGAAGGCTCCGGCGGCATGATAGCCATCATCCTATAACGGCTCCCAGTGGGCCGTTTTAATTTTTTTGTGCAATTTTTTTTATATAATAAAGGGATTTTCTGCTCCTGTGTCGTAATAACTCGTATGGAATGTTTAAAAAAGAGTAAAACCCCTTCATATCAGTAGTTGCGGCTTCTTGCACCTGCTTGAGGTTTATGGTAAGCTACTCTTGAACTGAAGCGGAATTCACTCCTGTAAATCGCTTTGTAACGCGATTGTTAAAGGATTCTCTATTGAATTTCGTTGGAAACTCGTTTAGTATAAGGCTTGTCATCATTTGATGACTGCTACATCAACATTTATAGTGGTTCTTTCCACTTGAATGAGATTAACCCTCTTGAGAGGAGGTGAATGTCATGAACAAAACAGATCTAATCAACGCTGTATCTGAAAAAACAGATCTTTCTAAGAAAGATGCTACTCAAGCTGTCGACTCTGTATTCGAATCTATCATGGATTCACTAAAAGATGGTGAGAAAGTTCAGCTTATTGGATTCGGTAACTTTGAGGTTCGTGAGCGTGCGGCACGTAAAGGTCGTAATCCACAAACTGGTGAAGAGATCGAAATCTCTGCTAGCAAAGTTCCTGCTTTCAAACCAGGAAAAGCCCTTAAAGACGCGGTAAAATAAAAAGCTACATAGGGCTTTGGAAAAGGGTGCATTGCGCACCCTTTTTTTCTTATTAACAAACGTTTTGTTCAAATAGATATGAATGTTTTGACATCAAAATACTTCTAAGAGATAGTAGTAATTAAAGAAAGGAGATTGTTGCAAATGACAACTTCTAATAATGACTTTTTTGTTATTAAAGCTTTAGAAGACGGTGTAAATGTTATAGGATTAACGCGAGGTACAGATACAAGATTTCATCATTCAGAAAAACTTGATCAGGGTGAAGTAATGATTGCCCAATTTACTGAACACACTTCTGCCGTTAAAGTTCGTGGCAAAGCCGTTATACAGACAAGCCACGGAGAAATGACGAATGAAGGGGAGGAATAGGCTCTCATTACGTATAGAGAAGCTACATAAAAAGCGTTTGAAGGTGAATTGTGCTATAATAGGTGTGGTTTATTAGTGTTCACGAAGGGACCAGGTGATCAAGTTGAATTCCTCAGATCATTACATCAAACAATTGAAACAAAAAATTGAATCGAAAGTTCGCCATCCTTTTTTGGCGCGTTTCATACCGGAACCTGCTGTGGATGAGGATAAGCTGGTAATTTTATCTTCGATCATGGATCATACCAGTCTTTCTTCTGTGAAAAAGGAACAGTATATTATTACCACTATGCTGGTTCAAATAGCTTTGGACACCCATGATCTTGTAACACTTACAGAAGATGAAGATGACCAGGAAACCATCAGGAACCGACAGTTAACTGTTTTAGCAGGGGACTATTACAGTGGACTCTATTATTATTTATTGTCTCAACTTGAGGATATACCCATGATTCAAACGCTTGCAGGTGCTATTAAAGAAATTAACGAATTAAAAATGGAGCTATACTATAAAGATGTAGAGTCATTTCAAGAATTTCTGAACGGTCTAAAGAAAATAGAATCGTTACTCATTCAAAGAGTGGCTTCTTATGTTCAAAGAACAACAATTAATGATATGGCAGGAGAATGGCTCCTGGCAAAGAAACTTCTTGAAGAGAAGAAAAGTTATCAGGAAGGTAAATTTTCTCCACTCATCGATGTATTAGTTAAGCGGCCGGGTATTCTGGGGAATAGTGGACAAGTAATCGTAAACATTGAACAAATGCTTCAGAGTCACGTGCATCGGCTGGAAGCAACGGTCTCTCAGCTACCGATTCATTTTAACGGGCTCAAAACCCATGTCCACTCTGCTATTCATCATCAATTCAATCAGAGACAGATTGCGGAAGAAGGTTAAATATGGGCTCACAAACTAAAGAAGAACGTGTTCATCATGTATTTGAACAAATATATAATCGATACGATCAGATGAATTCCATTATTTCTTTTCAACAGCATCGTTTGTGGCGAAGAGATGTGATGAAAAGAATGAATGTAAACGAAGGAGACAGAACGCTTGATCTGTGTTGCGGGACGGGAGATTGGACAATGGCTTTAGCGAAAGAGGTTGGTCCAACTGGCAAAGTAGTAGGGCTGGACTTTAGCGTAAATATGCTCTCCGTGGCCATTAAAAAGAAATTGGCCTTAAAAATGAGGCAAGTAGAATTTGAGCACGGCAATGCTATGGAATTGCCTTTTGAAGATGATCAATTTGATTACGTTACAATTGGATTCGGTTTAAGAAACGTTCCGGATTATAGGCAGGTTCTATCAGAAATGCTACGGGTGGTAAAGCCTGGTGGAAAGGTTGTCTGTTTGGAAACATCGCAGCCGGAAAACCCTGTTTTTAAATCTATTTATTATTTCTATTTTAGAAATATAATGCCTTTATTTGGAAAGCTCTTCGCTAAAAGTTATCAGGAATATAGCTGGCTCCATGAATCGGCTAAAGATTTTCCAGGGAAAAACGAATTAAAAGAGCTGTTTGAGGATATCGGTTTTAAGAACGTAATAGTCAAATCCTATACTGGTGGCGTTGCGGCCATGCATATGGGTGAAAAGCAATAATTAAGGATGAAGCACAATGAAATTAGCCATGATCTACTCATTTCTGAAAAACGATCTATCTTCTATAGAAACTGCTGTAAATGAGACCATACAGTCAGATAATCCGGTGTTACGCGAAGCTTCGAGCCAACTGCTACAGGCTGGTGGAAAGCGTATAAGACCAGTATTTGTTCTGTTAGCCGGTAAATTCGGTGATTATGATATTGAACGTATGAAGGCTGTAGCTGTGTCTTTAGAACTTATACATACTGCTTCTCTCGTTCACGACGATGTAATTGACGAGTCAGAGCTCCGAAGAGGAGAGCCTACAATAAAGTCACGCTGGGATAACCGAATCGCTATGTACACAGGCGATTATATTTTTGCGCGCTCTCTTGAAAACCTGTCTGCTCTTGAAAATCCCCGGGCGCATCAGATTTTAGCTAACACTATGGTTGAACTTTGTTTAGGTGAAATTGAGCAAATCAGGGATAAATACAATGTGGATCAGAATTTGCGTACATATCTTCGTAGAATAAAAAGAAAAACGGCTCTTCTGATTGCGGCTAGCTGCCGTTTAGGAGCTATTGCAGCCAATGTTACCCCCCGTGAAGAAAAAGCTTTATATCAATACGGGTATTATGTAGGTATGTCTTATCAGATCATCGACGACGTTCTTGATTTTACTTCTTCCGAAGAAGAACTTGGCAAACCAGCGGGAAGTGATCTTCTACAGGGAAATATTACATTGCCTGTTCTATATTCGATGGAAGAAAGCGATTATAGGAAGAGTCTGGAAGAGTTGTTTATAAGAAAAGATCAATTAAACCCAGAAGATATTAAACCGTTGCTCGAGCGAATTAAAGCTAATGATTCTATCCCCCGGGCTCTGCAGTTAAGTGACCGGTATTTAAAAAAAGCTTACGAATCCTTGGATAAGCTTCCTCCAAATCGTGCTAAACAGACTTTAAAAGGGATTGCTAAATACATTGGAAAAAGAAGGGCATAATGTATTGCCTTCCTTTCCAAACTTTGATAGAATTTGCTATAGCACTTATTAAAAGCGCTTTCACACTATACATAAACTGAGGTGGATGACATGGAAAAGACTTTTTTAATGGTTAAGCCTGATGGAGTTCAACGTAATTTAATTGGTGAGATTACTTCCAGATTTGAAAAAAAAGGGTATAAATTAGCAGGTGCTAAACTTATGGTTATTTCAAATTCGTTGGCAGAAGAACACTATGGCGAACATAAAGACAAACCTTTCTTCAGTGAGCTGGTAGAATTTATCACTTCCGGCCCTGTATTTGCTATGGTATGGGAAGGTGAGAATGTAATCGCTGGGGCTCGTCAGATGATGGGGGCCACTAAACCTTCCGATGCAGCACCAGGAACGATCCGCGGGGACTTCGGGGTAACAGTAGGCAAAAACGTCATTCACGGATCCGATTCAGCTGAAAGTGCTAAAAGAGAACTAGAGCTTTTCTTCAATTCTGATGAAATCTTAAATTATCAAAAAGATAACTTAAACTGGGTTTACTGAGCATAAATCCTTTCAAAAACCGCCTGGATGCAGGCGGTTTTTTAGTGTGATAAATTACGGTCGATTATCGTTTACATACCAGAATGGTTCAGCTACTCTAGTAGAGAATAGATCAGTTAGAACAAGGAGCCCGGGTTATGAATGAGGATTATGAAGAATTCGTCCAACTTTTACATACACAAACAGGTATTGATCTCTCCCTCTACAAAGAAGTTCAAATGAAACGAAGATTGACTTCGCTGCGGGATAAACGTGGGTATTCAACTTTTTTAAATTACTATTCTTCCTTTCATTCCCATCCTCACTTATTGGAAGAGCTATTAGACAGGATGACTATAAACGTTTCAGAGTTTTACCGTAATCGAAAGCGGTTTGAATTTCTGGAAAAGAAAGTTCTTCCTTACCTCCTGCAAAATAAAGATCACATAAAAGTTTGGAGTGCAGCGTGTTCTACGGGAGAAGAGCCATATACTCTAGCTATGATTATCAATCACTTTCTCCCTCTGCAAAACATCGAGATCATTGCTACTGATTTGGATGGTCAGGCTCTGGAGAAAGCTAGACAAGGTGTTTATCCTCAAAGATCGCTTAAAGAAGTGCCTGAAGGAATAAAAAGAAAATACTTTGTAAGGACAGGGGCTTCTTATAATGTCAAAGATAATATAAGAAACTGTGTTACCTTTAAAAGACACAATTTGTTAGCGGATCCTTTCATACCTTCCTGTGATCTTATTGTTTGCAGGAATGTGTTAATCTATTTTACTGAGAAAGCTAAGCATCATATTTACGAGAATTTCAGTCGTTCCCTTGAAAATGGAGGAATACTTTTTGTGGGTAGCACCGAACAGATATTTTCGCCCCGACGATATCAACTAGAAGTCTTTGACACATTTTTTTATAAAAAAACGGAAAGTAAAAGTAAGTAAGCGCTTCCAATGTCTTTTTATAAAAATTCGAACAATTTTGCGACACAAACGTTTATGCGTATGATATAGTAGTACGTAAAATTTATTGCTGAGATTAACTCAGTTCACTATACAATCAGGAGGGATGTTATCCATGCGTTATTTAACAGCAGGTGAATCTCATGGTAAGCAGTTGACAACTATTATAGAAGGGGTACCTTCCCATCTACCTTTGCTAAGCGAACAGATTAACGAATCTTTAATTAGACGGCAAGGTGGGTATGGCCGTGGGAAAAGGATGCAGATTGAAAAAGACTTAGTAGAGATTACGAGCGGGGTGCGACATGGTTATACGATGGGTTCACCTATAACTTTGGTTGTCCATAACGACGATTTTAAACACTGGACTGATATCATGGGAGAAGATCCACTTCCTGAAGATGCTAATATACGAAGAAAAGTAACGAAGCCGAGACCGGGACACGCTGATTTAAATGGTGGAATGAAGTACGGGCACCGTGACATGCGAAATGTTCTAGAACGTTCTTCTGCGCGGGAGACGGCTGCCAGAGTTGGGGCAGGAGCCGTGGCTAAGGTATTGTTAAGTGAACTAGGAATTGAAGTCGCTGGATACGTTCGGGAAATTGCAGGCATCGTAAGTGATGTAGATGAAAATCTGACGTTACAGGAACGACGGGAAATATCTGAGAATTCACCTGTGCGTACTTTTGATGAAAGCGCAGCTGAAAAAATGAAAAAAGCTATCGATGACGCTAAAAAGGATGGAGACACTATCGGAGGGGTCACCGAAGTTTATGTAGAAGGTATGCCTCCTGGACTTGGGTCTTATGTTCAATATGACCGTAAGCTGGATGCTAGAATTGCAGGCAGTGTTATGAGCATTAATGCGTTTAAAGGAGTAGAATTCGGAATAGGTTTTGAAGCAGCCCGTCGAAACGGCAGTGACGTTCATGATGAAATTCTCTGGAGTGAGGAACGAGGCTATTACAGACGTACGAACCGTCTTGGAGGATTCGAAGGAGGTATGACCACTGGTATGCCAATTGTGGTAAAAGGGGTTATGAAGCCTATCCCTACTCTTTACAAGCCGCTTCAAAGTGTGGACATCGATACTAAAGAGCCATTTAACGCTAGTATTGAACGTTCTGATTCCTGTGCTGTTCCTGCAGCCTCTGTTGTTATGGAGCATATTGTAGCTTTCGAATTGGCTAAGGCTATTACGGAAGAATTTCCATCTGACTATTTCCCAAGGTTAAAACGTGCTATTGATGATTATCGTAAGGAAGTCAGGGAGTTTTAAATGAGCTCTTTGACTATTCATGCAAACTCTCATGATTACGAGGTCATTATAGAAGAAGGAATTCGGCACGAACTGCTAAATTATATAGCCGGTGACTATCAGAAAGTATTAGTCATAACAGATGACAAAGTTTCTAATATCTACTTGAATGATGTGATCCGTGGACTAGGGAGAGAGTTTGATGTTCACACTTCTATAGTTCCGTCTGGAGAATCATCTAAGAGTATGAGACAGTATGAGCGATTACTGGATGCGTGTGTAGAAGCTCAGCTTGACCGTCACTCCTTAATTCTCGCGTTAGGAGGAGGTATGATTGGAGATCTTGCTGGGTTTGTAGCTTCTACTTATTTGAGAGGAATTGATTTCATCCAAATGCCTACGACGATCTTGGCACATGACAGCAGCGTGGGAGGAAAAGTGGCAATCAACCATCTTAAAGGCAAAAATCTGATAGGAAGTTTTTATAATCCTGTAAAGGTTATTTATGATACCGAAACATTGCTTACGCTTCCGGCAGAAGAGATCCGTTCTGGGTATGGAGAAGTCATTAAACACGCTTTTTTAAGCAGCGAAGAATGGTGTAGTAACCTGCTTCGAGCTACGTTAGACAATATATCTAGTGAACAGATAAAGGATGACCTGATGAAAGGGATTAAGGTCAAGGCAGGAATCGTAGAGAGTGATGAGCGTGAAAAGGGAATAAGAAGGTATCTAAACCTGGGCCACACCCTGGCACATGCGATAGAGTCTGAACTTGGTTACGGAAAAATCACCCATGGAGAGGCAGTTGGTATTGGCTTATGGTTTGCCTTACGTGTTAGTCAAAGGAAACTGAACGCTTCCCTGCCAGTGGACCGCTATCGTGAATGGCTGAAGTCCAATCATTATCCATTCGATATTCTTAAGGACTTAGAGATGGATACTTTGCTTAAACGCATGAAGTGGGATAAAAAAACGGTTCATCAGAAAATTAATTATGTCCTGTTGAGTCAGGTCGGAACACCGTGTGTTGTCGAATTAAGCGATCAGGAAATACAAACAGACTTGAATCTATTTATTAAAGAGGTGAGAGCCACATGATCCGAGGTATCAGAGGGGCTACTACAGTGTCAGTAAATAGATCAGAAGAGATCATAGACAAATCTGTAGAACTAATGCACGATCTTATTCGTCAGAATCAAATTCAGCCAGAGCAAGTTGTATCCATTTATTTTACAGTTACAGAGGACCTGAACGATGGCTTCCCAGCCAAATCCCTGAGGCAGATAGAGGGATGGACTTATGTCCCTGTTATGTGTATGAGAGAAATTCCGGTTCCCGGAAGTTTACCTAAGTGTATCCGAGTAATGGTAACGGCTGAAACCGATGCAGCACAGCATCATATTAAGCATATTTATCATTATGAAGCGAAACAGCTTCGACCGGATTTAAAGAGTTGAGAGGAGCGTTCCTGTATGAAAGCTAAAGACATTTTAAGAGATATGAAACCTTACAAACCAGGAAAAGGAATAGAAGAAGTAAAAAAAGAATACGGGCTTGAACGAATCGTTAAGCTAGCTTCGAACGAAAACCCATTTGGATTTTCTCCTAAGGTGAAACAAGAACTACCTGAGTTAATCACTAACTTAGAAATTTATCCTGATGGATATGCAGC
>NZ_JBAPTY010000462.1:0-5007 GCF_049282395.1 Halobacillus sp.
ATTATGTACTTCACTTATGCTCAGTTGTTCTCTTATTTATTCGTAAGAAGTCTTGTGTTTTACATAAAAGCAAAGAAAAAGCAGCAAGTTATTGGCTGGGACAAGACTACTCGATTTAAATAAAAGTGGATGGGACAAAACGCTGTCTAAACGAATTAAACGCTTGAAATCAGATTTTTATAATCTGATTTCAAGCGTTTAATTATTTCGTAATTTGATCTTTGACAGTAATTTAATACTTATTTCCCAGCCTATTTTATTTACTTCATATCTAAATAATCTTCCAGCTTAGCAATCCGAGCTTCACGTGTTGGAATTGTTCTAAAAGGAACATGCACACCTTCTGGAACAATTTTATCCATCAGCTGATAACTTGGCAGATAGTCAGGAGAATTTATTCGTTTCATACGGAATAAACCGGTATTTAAATCAGATATCCCTGAACGAGTTGTAAGCGTTGCCTGATACCCCAATTCTTTCAGGACGCTTTCTGTAGTTTGGTTATAAACGCCATAAGGGTAGGTGAACAACTCCGGTTCATACCCCAGGTTTTCTTCGATTAGCTGGTGGATTTTCATCGTATCCTTTTTAAAACGCTCAGCATGTTCCTCTGTCGTCTCTCCCTCACGAGGAAGTGTTCCTTTTGCATAGCCATCCGAAGTACCTGGATTATGAAGATTGAACGAATGACTTTGGATATCTACATGACCGCTGTCTACCATTTCTTTTGCCTCGGCCCATGAAAAATGCGGAGTGATATTGAGCTCTTCGCCTAAACCAGTCGTACGCCCTACACTCCACCCAATAATAGAAATGACCGCTTGCATGTCAAGCTTCTCAAGCACTGGATAGGCATATTGGTAGTTGTTGCGGTAACCATCATCAAACGTTACCATCACGGGATTCACGGGTAGTTCAGCTTTCCCGTTTTTCGCATCAATTAATTGCTGAGAACTAATCGTATTCATACCCAATGCTTTTAAATACAACATTTCCTCATAAAACTTGTCTGGTGATATGGTAACCGAGCTCCAATCCGCCGGGTTCTTGGATAGACTGTGATACATGAGCACGGGAATCATTTGTTCATTACTCTCAGCATTGACTTTAAACCGGTCGTCCAAAATTCGTGCTAAAAAGCTTGAAAATTCAGCCCTGGATACATCTCGGGATGGCCGGAAGGTCCCGTCTTCATACCCGGTTGTAATATGATTGGCCAAAAGCGCGCTTACGTGAGAAAAAGCCCAGTGAGTATTGGATAAATCAGAGAACGTGGAAGAACTGCTTCCTTCCAATTGATACGCCCGTGTAAGGATAACAGCCAGTTCGGATCTTCGAAGGGTGTGATTGGGTTTGAACTTTCCATCCTCAAATCCGATAATGATATCACGTTCCGCGATGGCGTTAATATAAGGTTCTGCCCAATGTCCGCTTGTATCTGGAAAAGCGGAGGATTTCGTCGGTTTCAATCCCAACTGGTCGGCAATGACCTTAGAAGCCTCTGCACGTGTGATAGATCGGCTAGGCCTAAATGTACCATCCGGATATCCATTTAAGAGCTCTTGGTCGGTAAGATAGTTAATTTCATCATATGCCCAATGCTCTTCTATATCAGTAAAACTTGTTGAAGCTGTTACTGGGGAAGCGGATATAAGCAGGTAGATGGTTAGAAGTACAAGGTGACTAATCAATAGATGTTTTTTCATAGTGGTCCTCCTGTATGTAGGGATAAACGTGGCAGGGGGGCGGTTAGCTAAAGTTGACATACCCAATTGGGTACAAATGGTAATATAATATATTAGTGAAGGAAAAGCAATAGTTTAATAGATATGAAAAAGCCTGCCGTATGTGGCAGGCTTTTTTCCTATGAAGCTTTTTCGAGATTAGCTGATTCAGAATAAGGGAGGACGGTTATCCGATATTGGTCTTGAGGATTGAATATGAATATATAGTCTCCGTCCATTTCGGGAGTGAATGTTAGATTGTCTCCTTCCAGCCATTCTCCATCACGTACGTATTTAAATTCGATCGTTTCATCCGCCTTTAACTCGATGGGTTCACTTTTCCAGACATGCTCACTGTCATCATAGGATAACAAATTGGTGTCGGATTCCCAATCAAGCGGTTCAGATCCACGCAAAGCCACTTTTGAATACTGCTTGTACTCGTCAGGGGTTTCCAAGCGGAGCTTTCCTTTGACTTCATAGATGGAAACAGAGTGGGCATCACTCATTAATTCAAGTGATCCCTTGTGACTATTCAATTTCTTACCATCCATCAGTGAGGTCAACTTGACGCGATTAGGTGTTTGCTGATTGTAGAGATCAATAAGATTCAGCTTGCGCTGACTCTCTCCTTTATTGATGACTACAACGACCTGATCATTAGGAAGTGTTCGTTCAAATACGAGAACATCGTCATCGGAATAAACCATTCGAAGGTCCCCTGCTGTTAATGCTTCATGTTCTTGTCGATTATCAATGAGCTTTTTATAATGAGCTTTCACATCGAGGTCCTGCTCTGACGGTTTCCAAGGCATCATTTCACGGTAATAGCGATCCTTCCATTCATCAACGGCATTATGATCGCCGCTCTGTGAAAGTCCTACTTCGTCACCGTAGTAAATGATCGGAGCGCCAGGTAGAGTGAATTGCAGGGACGCAGCATTTTTCAGTGTTTCTGTGTTACCGTCTGCTTCATATAAGAAACGAGGAACATCATGACTGTCCAGAAAAGTAGCTGGTACAAATTCTTCATTATAAGCCTCGTTGATCGTTGTTAAGGAAGAAGCCAGCTGGTTCATGCTGCCATCATTAATAAAAGCATTCTGGATAGCGGACTGAGTTTCAAAATCGATCGCACCATCCAGCTTTCCTGTATAGGATGTAATCGTATCGAGATTATCCCATACTTCGCCAAAAATGAAAGCATTCGAATCCAGTTCCTTCACTTTATGACGAAAGTCCACCCAGAAGCTCTGGCTCGGACCTTTAGCATAGTCCAGTCGAAACCCGTCTACTCCAATCTCTTCCATCCAGAATGGAACAACTTCATCTAACATATATTCTCTGGTTTCTGGATTGTCATTGTTAAGTTCCGGCAGTTCCTGGACATCATAGAATGTTTCATATTCGTTTGGCCAGTTAGTGAATGAGTACCAATCATAGAAGGGACTGTCTTCGCCTTTTTCCACTGCATCCTGGAAAAATGGATGCTGATTTGACGTATGATTCGGAACTAAATCATAAACTACTTTAATATTACGTTTATGTGCTTTTTTCACCAGTTCTTTCATTAATTCGTTGCTGCCGAAGCGTGGGTCGATATTCATAAAATCTGCTGGATGATAACCATGAGAGTATGGCCCTTCGTAAATAGGAGAAATCCAGATGGTATTCACACCCAGGCTGTCGATATAATCCAGTTTTTCCAATACTCCTTGAAGATCGCCGCCCATCCATCCTTTTAGTTGTTCGTTATAAGGAAGGGAAGGGTTAACGGAAGAATTGTTTTGTTCCGTTCCATCACGGAAGCGGTCTACAAAGACTTGATATATAATCGCTTCTTTCGCCCAATCCGGCGAATGATAATCCTCTACATAGTAAGCAAACTCCGTGGCATTCTCTGACGTGAGGGCATTGTTATCGGCATATTGGGAGCCTTCACTCGCAGAATTCCACACATCATTTTTATACTTAACCCGTGTCTCATTTTTTTGTTTCGGTATTGTTCCTGTAAGGATAGAAGTTTTTAAACCGTTATTCTGCGTAGTGGTTTCGGTTACTTGAAGGTCAGCTGTTTTTCCGTTTTCAACTTCTCCTCTTTTTCCAACAGGGCTGGACCCGTCTGTCGTATAGTCGACAGCTCCTTCATCAATCGGTCCATAATGTTCTACCGTTACTTCTACGGTTACGTTATCTTTTTTGTCAGGTGTATAAGGGTCGTGGTTAAAATCGTGAGTAACGTCCTGGGCTACGGGTATCGTTTCCCATTCCGTAACGGTATCTTTTTGAACTTGAGTATCTTCTGTAAATACAACGGAACGGGGTTCTTCGCGCACTTCTTTATAAGGCTCGCCGCCTAAACTGTAGAAGTAGGATAGTGTTTCCCCGGATTCACCATTCACTTGAATTTGATAAGTACGTTCGTCAACTTTACTGAGGGGGCTTACCTTATAATTGAAGCCATTCATATTAGAAGCAAGGGTAGGCACCACCCAATCTGGAGTATCCTCAGGTACAGTTAACTCTAACGTTACACTTCCAGAAGACGTGTTTGCTGATCGTACGTCTACTGTACGTTCATTTTCGGGATAAAAAACGAAAGTATAATCACCATCTTGTGGCGGCGTATACGTTAAGTTGGCTCCTGGCATCCAGCTTCCGTCATATACATATTTAAATTCGACTTCATTTCCACCTTCTAGTGCGACAGGATCACTTTTCCACACGCCTTCTTCTGAATCATAAGCCAGTGGGTGATCATTAGAACTCCAATCAAGAGAAGCAGCGCTTCCTCGGAGTACGACCGTATCATAGACTTTGTCATCAGCAAAAGCGTTTAGTGCAAACGGTTGCGCAAATGACAATAAGAAAAGAACTATACCTATGAACCAATAAAATTTCTTCAAATTATTTCCCCTCTTTCCTAATAATAGTGAAATCGCTTTCATAATATATTATATATCTTCAAGTGTCCATGGTACGAATAGACTACCCAGTACGTTTATCATTCCAATAACTGGATGACCTGAGGTGGATATAAAAGGAAAATTAAAATGAGGTACATTCACTTAATTCTGTCTTGCTTACTATGGTCTTCTTGACTGTTAGCAATACTTCAAAATTTGTAATAGATATTTCACAAAAACAATAGCGTTTACTTGTAATTATTTGTCGAATAAAGTAACATATTCTGTAAAAGTTTTTATTTGAATTGTTTGTCAACTTTATGTAAAATCGATTCAATAAAAAAAGATAGAGAAAGGGTAGAGATTATGATACAACC